>JAVCCG010000119.1 GCA_030765605.1 Candidatus Alcyoniella australis | reverse complement strand
GTCGTGGCGCTACGACCAGAGGACTACGCGAGTTTTGCCCCCGGCTCAAAGCCGGGCAGCGCCTTTGAGAACGCGCTAACCCCCCGCGCGAACCAGACAACTATCTCAGCGTATTTTGGACCGGCAATCCGAAAAAATCTCAACCTGATTTCTGCCGAGCGCCCACCCAATAATGTTATTCAACATTATTATTCCCCCCCCTCTGTTTTCGACCCCAGGGGCGGCGGGTTATAAATGTTGTGCGGGTCACTGCCAACTACGGGCCGACGGAGCATAATCGCGTGATGAAAATTGGCCTCAAGCTTTCTGTAATTGACTTGACACGGTGCGTCGTGCGTTCCTATACTTTTACCCATTCGATCGGGCGCAAGCCCCTTGCCGTTTACGGCCTGCCAACGGAAACGTTCCCGAAATAAGCAACCCAGGGGATCTGCCATCATCTGATGTAGCAACATAGGAGCTTCCACATGGGAATCTCGATAGTTCAAAAATCCGATCTCACCGTGCGCAAGCGCAACCCCAAGATCTCCTTGGTGCTCGCCGGCGGCGCAGTGAGCGGTGGATTTTACAAACTCGGCGGGATCAAGGCCCTATCGGACCTGATGGTCAACCGCGACGTAACCGACTTCGACACCTTCGTCGGCCTCTCCGCCGGATCGATCCTCGCCAGTTCCCTGGCCTCCGGGATCTCCCCCGAGGAGATGATCAAGTCGATCGAGGGCAAATCCGAGCGAATCGGTCAACTTCGGCCTTTGGACTTCTACAACGTCAACTTGGCCGAGTTCGTGCGCAAGCCGCTGGACCTGCTCTACTATTCGCTCAGCGTGCTCCCGCGCTTCATGATCAACTTCAACGCCTCAATATTCTCGCCTGATTACAAGCTGTTCTCCACGGTGACGAGGTTCATGCGTCGGCCGACGTCCAAGAACTTCGACAGCCTGGCCAAGCTGTTCATCCGGCTGGTGGCAACCAGCCAGGAGATGCCCAGCCTGCTCGAGTTCGTGCCCAGCGGCATCTTCGACAACTCGCGAATCGAGGCCTATTTGCGGCGCAACATGATGCGCAGCAACATGAAAAACGACTTCATGGAGATGCACAACCGCCGCCGCAAGGAGCTGTACATCACCGCGATGAACCTCGACACCTCCGAGCGCGTGGTCTTTGGCCACGACGAGGACTCGAGCCTGACCATCAGCGAGGCGGTTCAGGCCAGCACCGCCCTGCCCGGCTGGTTCAAGCCCGCGCGGATCAAGGGCATCGATTATGTGGACGGCGGTATCGGCGCCACGGCCGACATCGACGTGGCCGTCAACCACGGCGCCAACCTGATCATCTGCTACAACCCGTTCCGGCCGGTGGTCAACCAGTTGCTGATCCGCTACTACAAAGAATTCGACACCTACGTCTCGGACAAGAAGCACCTGGCCGACCGCGGTTTGCTGGCCGTGCTCAACCAGGCGTTCCGCGTGCTGCTCAGCGAGCGGTTGCACTCGTCGCTGAACTACTACAAGAACGATCCGAACTTCATGGGCGACATCATCCTGGTCGAGCCGAGCATCCACGACTACCACTTCTTCGAGATGAACCCGCTCAACTTCTGGGAGAGCGCCAAATCGGCGGAGCACGGCTACATCTCGTTCAAGGAGTCGCTGGAGAAGCGCTACCCGGAGATCAAGGCGATCTTCAACAGCTACGGCCTGGAAACCACGATGATCTTCCTGGACGAAGACACCAAGAAGATGAAGAAGGCGCCGTTCGACGAGTCGATCATCGGCATCCTGGGCAAAGAGAAGATCAAGCGCGACATCCGCCTGGCGATCTAAGCCTGGGTTATTCGCGAAGCTTCTACTGAGGTTGCGTTTCTAATAATCTTGACAGCCCAACGGCAGTCCGTATAATGCGCATTCCCGAGCGGGAATAGCTCAGTGGTAGAGCATCGCCTTGCCAAGGCGAGGGTCGCGGGTTCAAATCCCGTTTCCCGCTCCATTTTCTTTCCCGGCGGCGTAGCCAAGAGGTAAGGCAGGGGTCTGCAAAACCCTTATTCACCGGTTCGATTCCGGTCGCCGCCTCCATTCTCCAACCCAATCGATCTAGGGAAGCCCGGCTTTGAGCCGTGGGCATGACTCGCGGCAGCTTCGAGCTGCCCCGGCGAGCAGGTGGGTGTGGGCAGGCGGCGCGATTGCGCAGCCATCGCGCCGCCCTCTCTCCTCCCCCGCGCGAGCAGGATGTTGTCGAGTGGTTTTCATCCGGAGGGGGCTGAACAGCGCCGTGTTTTTCGTTCAACGAAGCGAATCGATTCCGATAAACAGTTGATTTTTATTATTCTGAGAGAAGAGGTGCGGAGTGGGTCGTGGCATTAGGACCAGCGAACTACGCGAGTTTCGTGGCACCTCTAAGGTGCCGCGGAGAAAGGGCGCTACGACCAGCGGACTGCGCGAGTTTTGCTGCACCTCCAAGGTGCCGACGCGGGGTAGGTCTTGGCATTAGGACTATCGTCCTGCGCGAGTTTCGCTGCACCTCCAAGGTGCCGCGGAGAAGGTCGTGGCGCTACGACCAGCGAACTACGCGAGTTTTGTGGCACCTCTAAGGTGCCGCGGAGTGGGTCGTGGCATTAGGACTATCGTCCTACGCGAGTTTCGCTGCACCTCTAAGGTGCCGACGCGGGGTAGGTCGTGGCATTAGGACCAGCGAACTACGCGAGTTTTGTGGCACCTCTAAGGTGCCGCGGAGTGGGTCGTTGGATTACGACCAGCGGACTGCGCGAGTTTCGCTGCACCTCTAAGGTGCCGCGGAGTGGGTCGTGGCATTAGGACCAGCGTCCTACGCGAGTTTTGCAGCGGCTCCAAGCCGCGTGCGAGAGGGGGGACTCGAACCCCCAAGACCATTGGTCACTGGAACCTAAATCCAGCGCGTCTGCCAGTTCCGCCACTCTCGCAATCAGTTTTCGCCCGCCGATTATAACCTCTGGTAAATCGTTGAAAAGTCCCTTTGGCTGGATTTGCGCTACAGGGTCGATCTCCGCCGTCCTTGACAGTCCCGTCGGCTGCGGTTCATTCTTTATCGGATCAGCATTACGAGAGGGGCATGATCAAGAAACGGGTCAATTCGGGCAGCTTGTTGCGCGATCTTTTCCTGCACGATCTCGCCTCATTCTCCTGGTGGCGCGCCTGGTTGCTCAACCTGATGCGCTTTTTAGTCGAGTTGTTCGCCCAATACAACCGCGACGCCTGCGTGGTGCGTTCGGCCGGTCTTTCCTACACCAGTCTGCTGGCGCTGGTGCCGCTGATGGTGGTGGCGTTCTCGATCTTCACCAGCTTTTCGGCATTTGCCTCGCTGGAGAATCAGATCAAGACCTTCGTTACCGAGGCGCTGATTCCCGGCGGCGTGATCGAGACCGACCTGATTCGCGAGAACCTCGACAGTTTCGCGGCCAACGCCCACACCGTGCGCTACGTGGGCATGATCGCGTTTTTCATCACCGCAATCCTGTTCTTCAACACCATCGAGAGCGCGCTGAACAACGTTTGGAAAGTCGACAAGCGGCGCTCGATAATGGGCAAGTTCTTCAGCTTCACCGCGGTGATCGTCTGGGGGCCGCTGCTGATCGGCCTATCGATGCTGCTCACGGCCAAGGTCAAGGACCTGCTGGACACCGGCACCGTGGACAGCCTGCCGGTGCTCAAGAGCTTCTTCCTGCTGATCTTCCAATACATGGTGGCAATCGGAATGCTGACCGTCACATTCCTGGTGGTGCCTCATACGCGGGTTAAGCTGCGCTCGGCAATTCTGGGCGGGACCGTGGCCGGAGTGCTGTGGGAATTGGCCAAGATGGGCTTCACGTACTACGTGGGCAACCTGGTTTCGATCAACAAGATTTACGGCTCACTCTCGGTGTTGCCGATCTTCCTGATCTGGCTCTATCTGACTTGGCTGATCGTGCTGCTCGGAGCGGAGACCGCTTACGTGCATCAGAACTTCCGCGCGCTGATGATGCACCGCATCAACGAACACGGGCTGAGTCCGCGGCAGCGGGCAAAGCTGGCGATCACGCTGTTCTATGAGATCTCGCGACGGTTTTTCAACGGCGATCCGCAGCCGACAATCGAGGAACTGGTCGAACTGATCGACTTCCCGCTGGAGACCATCAATCGCTCGGTCTCGCTGCTGGAACGCGCCGGGCTCGTGGCGCTGGTCAGCGAGGGCTCGTCGGGGCTGCTTCCCGTGCGCTCGATCTCGCGCATTAAAGTCTCCGACGTGGTGGCCGCGGTCTACAACGATCCGCCCGACTGCTCGGAGATCCAGCCGCCGCAAGCGCTGCACAGCCTTGAATCGCGCCTGGATCAGCTGGTCGCGCCGCTGTCGTCCGACGAGCTTGATCTGAGTTTCGCCGAGCTGATCGAGCTTACCTCGCAATCGGAGCCGCGCGAGGACTGAGCAAGTTTTCCCCGTCTTGCATTCCCCGCCGCAGAGCGCCATCTTATGGGCCGCGCAGACACAACAAGCTGTCAACCACCAAGGAGCGCCGCCCGCCGATGCGAACGGAACGACGCAGTCACAAGCGGATCATCCGCATGCTCTATGCCCGGTGTATCACCGAACAAGACCTGTTTTACGGCTACGCGGACAAGCTCTCCCGCGCCGGGTTCTGCATCACCTGCGATCAGCTGCTTAAAATCGACGAGGGCTTGGAGATCAACCTCAAGGTCGGCCCCGGCCGCACGTTGCGGCTCTACGGCCTGGCCACCTGGAAGCACGAGCTGCCCGCCGGCGCGCAAAACCCCTACATCTACGGCATCTCGCTGAAGTGCCCGCCCGAGGAATACATCGAGTACGTCAACGGGCTGATCCTCGCCCACGACCCGCTCGTCGCCCGCGCCGGCTGAGTTCCATCGATTTTACGGATTAGCGAGAATGACGCTGTTATTGCGAGCAGATCGTGCGCCGCAGTAGAAGCAAATATTAAGGGCTGGCCCGCATTTCTCACGAGGGTTCGTAGCGAGGCGTGCAAGATGCCGCAAGAACGAGAAAGACGAGTCGATACTCCGCAGACGTACCCACTGCGGTACGTCGAGGACGGATCGGCGAGGATGACGCTGTTATTGCGAGCAGATCGTGCGCCGCAGTAGAAGCCTCGTGAGCAATGCGGGCTAAAAGTACATGTCCACGCCAAAGGTCAGGCCGACGTTCCCCTCGCCCGATAGCGGGTAGCCCACGTCGATGCGTGAGATCGCGTTGTCGAATTTGTTGACGATAAAGCGGACGCCGGCGCCGGCGCTGCCGCGCGTGGCGTTGATGATCTCGCGTTCGTTGACGTAGTAATCCCAGCCCGTGCCGCTGTCCACGAACAGGTCGGCCTCGACCGTGATCCACCACCAGCTAAATAAAATCGCGCGGAACTCGGTATTGCTCACCAGCAAGTTGCGGCCGCGATATTGGCGATCGAGCAGCGCGCGCAGGTTGTCGTAGCCGCCCAGGGGGAACTGCTCGACCAGCGTGGTCGAGTTCTCCGTTCCGGCGTAGAGCTTGCCGCAAAGGTTGAAGCGCGAGCCCAGCGGGATGTATCCGCGCAGGTCGCCCACCACCTTAAAGAAGCGCTCCCAGGAGCCGAAGAACGGATCGTAGGCCTCGGCCGTGCCCTCGAAGCTCCAGCCGCGGTAGATATAGTTGTCGATCAATACCCGGCCGGCCTTGACCCACAGACCCATGCCCGCCGAGGTGTAGCCTTGGCTGACGTCCCACTGGAAATTGTCGGGCGGCTGATCCTCGGGCGAGCTCGTCGAGGTGTCGAACTCGTGACGCTGCCAGCGGTAGTACACGCCCACGCGGAACGGCTCGAACGCCTCGTACTCCAGCCGCGCCAACCCGTTGAGCTGATCCACGGTGTAGACGTAGAGCAGTTCGGTCTCGTGCCGGGCATCGTACAGCGGGTCCTCGTAGAACTCGCGTCCGCACTTGAGGTAGATCCCGAACGGCGTGCGGCCGATCTTCTGGTCGATGTACTGCACCCGCGCCAGCCAGTCCTGCTGGCGATAGCCGCCGTCGACCTTGAGCTTCTTGCGCCTGCCCAGCAGGTTGGAGTCCTGAAGTCCGAGACGAATGCTGAATACTCCGCCGCCGAAGGCCGGTTCGATCACCGGCTGAACCGTCCATTTCTCCTTAACGTCGACCGTTACGTCGACCTGATCGCCATCGATCTGCACCGCGGGCTTGACGTACTCGTAGAACATCCAGCTCATCACACGATCGCAGTCGGCCTGCAGCACGGCCGGATCGTAGGGGACGCCCACCTGGGTATCGAAGTAGCGCAGGAAGGTATCGGGCTTGGTTTTCTTATTGCCGGTGAAGCTGATCGAGCGGACCCTCAACGCCTCGTGCGTCGGATCGTCCGCTGCCCATACCGGTATATTGAGCAGGAGAATTAAGAGCGCTATCAGCAATGCTGTAAGTGTTTTCAAGCTGCAAACCCCATCAACGCTCAATCAACAAGGGGCCGCAGTTTGACAGGATTTCACTTCGCATGCTACCTCGCCTGCATTATTCATAAGGCTTCTACTGCAACGCACAATTCGCTCGCAACTACTTCGTCATCCGGAACGATCCGTCCTCGACGTACCACAGCGGGTACGCCTGCGGATGATCGCCCCGGCTTCCTTATATTTGCGGCGCCTTGTGCGTTTCGTTGACGAAACCTCAAAAATAATTCAGGCTAGAGAAGTCACATTTCTCCTTATCATTCTGTACTTCGGTAATGATGATCAATTCGAGGGCACTACGTTCGCTCTGTCCATTATTGTGCGGGGTGATCGTATTATCTTTCTGCGCATTGCAGGCCGCGGCCAACCCGATCGATCTTTACGGCATCGGCGCGCGCTCCACGGCCATGGCCGGGGCCTACGCTGCGCTGGCCGACGACTACTCGGCCGCGTTCTACAATCCGGCGGGCCTGTACCAGATCCGGGGCAAGCACGCGGCGACGTTGGGCTACATGCGCAGTTTCTCCAACCTCGGGCTGCGCTTTACGCCGGCGCCGGGATCGTCCTCGTTCGTCCGTAAAGACCTGCGCGATCTAGAGCACGAGTTGAGCAATCCCGAGCCGGCCGAGGCCTGGGTCGGCGGTCTGACCATGAACTTCTTTGACCGCTCGTTTTTCGGTTGCGCGATCCACGTACCGACTAAATGGCTCAACCGCAACCGCAGCTACGAGGCGACGGTGCCGCGCTTCTTCCTCTGGCAAAACCGCGCCCAGGTGCTCAAGCCGTTCTTCGGCTTCTCGATCAAGATCATCGACGGCCTGGCCGTGGGCGCAGGGTTCGCGCTGTACGAGGACGTGGCGGGCAACGTCAAGCTGCCGCTGGTGTTCGACAACTCGAACTTCACCGACGATCCGAGCAACCTCGAGGGCGGCCTGGCTCCGCACATCGACGTCAACCTCAGCCAGCCGATCGATTTGCAGGCCACCGGCGGCATCCACTGGGCGCCCAGCCGCTTTTTCCGCACCGGCCTGAGCTACCGCGGGGTCTACGCGCTGGAGGCGCGGCTGACGATCGAGGCCGACATCCAGCTCAAAAATTTAGCGATCGATATGGCGCTGCTGCGCGACCTGTTCCCCTACACGCTCAACGTGGTGATCGACATCCCCGGCCTGGGCGCCACCGAGGTGCCGGTGCGGCTGATGGACCTCAGCGGCGAGCTGATAGTGGACGCGCACATCCCGGTCAACGTCGAGATGATCTTCAGCGAGCTGTGGACCCCTCAAGAGCTGACCTGGGGCGTGGCGTCCGACCCGATCGACGCGCTGACCCTGAGCTTCGACCTGACCTGGTACGACTGGTCCGCTATGGTGCCGCCGGGCACAGCGTTCGTGATCGACGAGATCCGCATCAACGGGCGGCTGCTCCCCTCGGTGATCCAGGTGCTGGCCGACGTCAGCGTGCCGGTGGTCGGCGCGGTCAGCCTGCCGCTGGAAATCAGCGTGCCTGAGACGCCGCTGGAGATCAGCGTGCCGATCGCCGCGTCGACGTTGGTCAAGCCGGTGATGCGCGACGTCTGGGTGCCGCGGATCGGCGCCGAATACCGGCTGCCGCGAATGCGTCCCTGGGGCAAGGATCTGGACGTGGCGCTGCGCGGCGGATACGCCTATTTGCAATCGCCCCTGGACGCCCAGCGCGGCGTGACCAACCTCTACGACAACGACCGGCACTTGATCTGCGGCGGTTTCGGCATCAAGGCACTGCAAAGCGTGAGCCTCGATGCGTCGGTGCAGTGGCACAAGTTGGTCGAGCGCGAGCACAATAAAGTGCTGGTCGATCCCTACCACGGCTTTACCAAGGTCAAGGCCGCGGGCGACGTGACCGCGATCAACGTCACGCTGACGGTGAGGTTCTGATGCGCAGGCGTTGCGCGATCGCCTTGCTGCTGCTCGCGCTGGCGCTTCCCTGCTCGGCAGCGGCCAAGAGCTTCGACACCTTCGGCCTGAGCACGCGGGCAATGGTGCTCGGCGGCGCGATGACCGCGGTGGCCGACGATTACTCGGCGGTGTTCTACAATCCCGGCGGCCTGGCGCAGCTCAAGACCGAGTCGTTCTCCGCAGGGTATTTATGGGCCGACGTGCGCATGAAGGCCAACGGCCGCGACCAGAACTACCCCGTGACCAAGCTCTCGCTGGTGGGGTTGAACATTCCGATCTACGACCGGCTGTTCTTCGGCGTCGGAATCCAAATCCCGGACCGCGTCTACTCGCTGACGCTGTTCGTCGATCCCTCCCAGCCGACCTGGCCGCAGTACAACAACATGTCGAGCATGCTGATCCTGATGCCCGGCGCCGCGCTGCGGCTGTGGCGCGAGCTGTCGATCGGGGTCAGCTTTGCGTTCAGCGCCTGGACCTATTACGACCTGGGCATTCCGCTCTACATCCCGGTGGGCGTGGGCGCGCAGACGCCCGCGGCCGACCCCACGACCTTCAAGGGCGACTCGGGCACCGTGGGCATGGGCTCGTTAAACGCCGGCGCACACTGGCGGATCAACGACAGTTGGCGCGTGGGCGCGACCTACCGCTCGGAGCTGGACAGCCACCTGCCCTTCGACGCCCAGGGCCAGATCGAAATTCCGCTCTACATCGACCTGGCGACCCTGGGCGATATCGTGGGCGGAGACGTGCAGCTCGAAATCGAAATCCCCGGCCTGGGCAGCACCAGCATCGAGCTGCGCGACCTCGAGCTGAGCGGAACCGTGGTCGCCAAGCTGCGGCTGCCTTTCGCGGCTCACGCGATTTTGCGCGAGCTGGCCTGGCCCGAACAGGTCAGCGTGGGCGCGGCCTACAACTACGGCCAACGGCTGATGGTCTCCCTGGACCTGACCTGGAAGCACTGGGAGCGGATGGAGCGCGTGACCTACGAGATCGACGTCGACCCGCTGGTGCTGCACGCCAAGATATTGCCCTCGACGATCCGCGCGCGCGTCTCCTCGATCGCGGTCCCGACCATCGGCGCCATCGGCCCGGCCGGAGTACAAATCGAGCTGCCGCCGGTGGAACTCGACCTGGAACTGCCGGTGAGTTTCGTCAACTGGCCCGGGCCGTCGTTTCGCAACACGTTGGTGCCGCGCCTGGGATTCGAGTATCGCTTCGACCCCCTGCCCGGCTTCTACAAGATCGGACGGCTGGATCCCTCGATCCAATCCGGCTACGTGTACGAGCCGGGGATCTTCAACCCGGATCGCGGCCTGACCAACTACATCGACTCCGACCGCCACGCGCTGTCCGCGGGCACGCGCTGGGGATTTGGCAGGCCCGACCCGCAACAGCCCGACTACTGCCAGGTGCAGCTAGGTGTGCAATACAGCTATTTCGCGCCGATCCGTTGGACCAAGACTGCGCAGTACGCCGCGTACCACGGGTTCGACGAGCTGCGGGGCGAGGGCCGGATCTTCGCCACCTCGCTCTCGATCGAGGTGCCGTTCTGATGCGGCGGCGGGCGCTGCTGGCGTTGCTGTTGCCCGTGCTGATCGCGGCCTGCTTTCAGGGCTATGCGCCGCTTGACCAGGACGAGCCGATCGACGTCGCTGTGCAGCCGACCGCGGGCTCGATGGCCGGACCGCTTTACGTCTGCGGCGAACGGCTGTGCGACTCCCTGGGGCGCGAGGTGCTGCTGCGCGGCGTCAACGTGGGCAGCGCCGGACTGGTCCCGCCGTTTGCCATGCTCGACGACGTTGCCTGGCTGGACCCGCTGTTTGATTGGGGGCTCAACGCGATCCGCATCAACGTGGTCTGGGAGGCGGTCGAGCCGCAGCCCGGAGTCTACGACCAGGATTATCTGGCCAGGGTCGAATCGCTGGTCGACGCCGCGGCCCAACGCGGCCTGTGGGTGGTGATCGACTGGCAGAGTCAGCTCTACGGCCGCGCGCTGTGGGGCGCGGGCGCGCCGCAGTGGGCCCTGCCCGCGGGCGTCGAGCCGTTCGCGGGCGAAGCGCCGCACGATTGGTACTTATACTATTTGCGCGACGAGGTGATCGAGGCCTACGGCCTGTTCTACGCCGATGCCGCGCTGCGTCAATCAGAGCTGGCGGCCCACCTGATGCTGGCTCAACGGCTGGCGGACCGCGAGAACGTGGTGGGCTACGAGCTGCAATCCCAGCCCTACGCCGCGCCGCTCGATCACGCGTTTGTCCACGGCGTGCTCTTGAACTACTACGTGGACAAGGCCCTGGCCCTGCGCCGGGCCGACCCCGACGCGCTGCTGTTTTTCGCGCCGCCGCATTTGCGCCGCGCCTGCGATCGCGCCGCGCTTAGCGAACTGGAGCTGCCCGGCCTGGTGCTCAGCGCGCCGTACTTCGACTCGGACGTACTGCTAAACGACGAGCACGATTGGTCCGGAGGCGCGTTGCGCAGCGCCCTGTCCTGCCTGTGGTCAGCGGCCCACGAGCGCGGAGTGCCCGCATCGCTCTGCGCCTGGGGCGTGCGGCCGACCACGACCAACGGGGAGGCGCTGTGTCACAGCGCGGCCGCACTGGCCGACCGCTACTTGCTGCATTGGTTCTACTGGGACCTCAACCCCTCACAGCGGCTGTACAACAACGAGGACTTCAGCCTGATCGGAACCAATGGCGCAAAGCGGCCCGCGGCGGACGTCTTGTCGCGTCCCTACCCCGCGCGAGTGGCCGGCGAGCTGTGCCAATTCCAGTTCGACATCGGCCAGTCCAAATTTTACGTCACATGGCGCGAGACCGGCGTGGACGCACTGACCGAGATCGTACTGCCCGCGGGCCTGTACCCCGATGGTTTCAAGGTACAGCTGGGCGACGGCCAATCCCGCTTTGACCAGCAGCGCGGACGGCTGCTGGTGTGCAGCGACCCGGAGTTCAGCTTGCACTGGCTCACCTTACGCCCACTGCGTTAGACTCGGCCCATGCAAATCAAGAATCTGCTACGCATTACCCTGACCCTCGCTGTGCTCTGCGCGGGATCGACGCTCGTTCTGGCCGCCGAATGCGGCTACAGCTACACGCCTTACCCCGATGGGCAGGACGCGCGGGTCGAGCTGGCGATGCTGGTCTCCGAGCCGAACTGGATCGTCGATCAGCAGGCGGTGCGCATGGCGGGCATCCTGCAGCACAACCTGGCCAAGTTTCAGGGCGGACGCTACGTAGGCGAATGCATCGAGCAGCTCAGATTGCACCTGAACACCAATGGGGACGATGTGGAGGCCCGCGCCTATTACAACTCGTGCCTGATCATGCGCTCGAGCAGCGAGACCAACCTCTCGGCCGAGCTTAGCCAGATCGCGCGCTCGGCCGCTGTGATCGACCAGTGCGTAAACGCCTGCCCGCAAAACGTCAACATTCGGCTGGTGCGGATCGAGGTCACCAAGAGCCTGCTCTCCCTGCGCGGCCACAAAGAGCTGATCGCCAACGACTATAAGCAGATCCTGCTGCTCTGGGCCGATCATCCCGAACTAAAAGACCTGGCAACCGACGCCGCGGCCTGGCTGCAACAGCAGCAAAACTAACCAAGGCTATCGCGGGTCGGTCCGTTTTCCCCTGAACATCCCGTATAGGAACATTCCGATTATAGCCAGTAGCGCGGCGATCGAGATTACGTTGCAAAGCCGCGTCAGGCCGCTGCCCTTAAAGCTCGCGCGCACCAGGTGTTCCCCGGGTTCCAGGCGTAGCGAGATGTCGCCGACCTCGGGGTACGGCCGATGTTCGCTTGGTCGGCCGTCGAGCGTCACCTGCCAGCCGCGAAAGTCGAAAACGTGCAGCCGCAACGTCGCCTCGGTTTCGACGCGCACCAGCGCCTCGACCCAGGAGTTGCCGCGCGCCGAGTGCAAAATCGTGCCGCTGCCCGCGTCGATCATCGCCGGGTCGATGTAGTCCTCGCAGAACAGGCAGACATTTTGGGCCACGCCGCGCGGCAGGAAATCGTCCCACGATGTGCCGCGCGCCTTGAACCAGACCATCTGTTCGGCCGACCAGAAGCGGGCCACGTCCACGCCGCCCGCCTCGAGGTTGGCCTCGTGCTGCTCGCGATCCTCGGCCACGATCTCCTGTGCGGTCTGTTGGTCCAGCGCCAGATATTGCGGGGCCACGCCATCGCCCTGCACCGCAATCAGCATCACGCTCCAGCCCACGGCCCAGGCCGCGGCTCCCAGTGCGCCCAGCCGGTCCTCGATCCACAGCGCGGGCCAGGCTGCCAGGGCGGCAATCGCCCAGCAGAACAGGCCGAGGAAGCGCCAGGGAAACTGCACGTAGGGCAACAGCGGCAGGCTGCTCCACAGCGGCTCGCTCAGACCGTCGACCATCAACAGCGAACCCAGGCAGACCGCCAGCAGCAGCCCGGCCTGTCGCAGTCCGCGTCCCAGGGCCAGCGCGCACAACGGTGCGAGCACCAGCAACCCGGCCTGGGCCAGGCCCAGCTCGAACGCGTCGGCCTCCACCGTACGCGGCGGCCACTGGCTCCACTCCGGCGCGATCAATAGCTTGAGTTGCAGAAAGTGATTGCTGAAATGGAAATGCCCCTGGGTCAGGTTCTCGCGGGCGTAGACCAGGCCGCGCTCTAAAAGCGCCGGCAGCCAGAAAAACGCCGAGAGCAGCAACCCCAGCCCGACCCCGGCCAGCGCGTTAAGGCGTCGCGGCCCGCACCACAGCAGACAGGCAATGATTACGATCGGCAGCAGCAGCATGATCGTGATGTTGTGCGTCAGCGCGATCGCCGCGATCACCAGGGCCAGGACGATTGGCGGCAGCACGCCCCCGGCCTCCCGCACGCGCAGTACGGCCCACAGCGCCCAGGGCGCCAATGCGATGCCCCACATCTCGGCCAGCGATGCGCGCACGTAGGCGTCGATTAAAAAATACGGGGCAAAGCACAGCGTGGCCGCGCAGGCCAATCCGGCCCAGCACGACCCCAGGCGCGAGCCCAGGGCGAAAGCGCCCCAGCCCGCGAGCAGGAAGGCCAGTACGAACGGTAGCTTAATTGCGGCCCACAGCGGCAGTCCCGCGGCCATTGCCAGTCCCGCCGGGAAATAGGCCAGCGGCGCGTAGAAATGAAACAGCGGCGAGCCGAAGCAGTGGTAGGTGTGCTCGACCCAGCGCGGGTAGAGATCGCCCTGAGCCAGGGCCAGGCCGTACTCGAGCACGCGCACCACGTCCAGATCCGCGGAGTGGCCGTAGACGCTGTAGACCGTGAAAAAGCCGCGCGCCGCCCACAGTGCGACCAGCGTTGTCAGCGCCCAGGCGAGCAGCGCCTGCAGGCGGCCCGCCGGTTGCATCAGGCGAAATACAGCGCGAGCAACCAAAGCCCGTAGCCCGCAACGAACAGCGGCGCCCAACGCACGATAAGCGGTCCGACGCGCGCTTGCGGCTGCGATGCGCGACGCACGAACAGCGCGGCGGCCAGCACCCACAGCGCGAACCCGAGCACAGCGACCAGCGACAGGCCCGGCGATGGTTCGGCAAAGCGCTCGGATAAGCCCAGCAGGCGTTCTTCGCGCCCGGCCAGGTCGAGTTCGGGGTGGTATGCGCGCGACTCGTCGGTCTGGGCGGCGAGATAGGCGATGCGCTGGTCGCAACGCACGATCAACTCGGCGCCTGGAGTGTAGAGGCTGCGCGTGGCGTAGAGCGCCGAGCGCAGCGAGCGCCAGGCGTCGAGGGCCAACGCCAGATCCTGTAGCTGCTCAGCCTCGCGGGCAACGTCGATCAGGCCCTGACGCGCGGCCTGCATTGCGCTATGGCCCGGGACGTACCATTCCAGCGCGCGGGCGTAGTGCAGCACCGCGCTGTCGTAGTTTTCGGCCTCGCGGGCTCGCTGCGCGAGATCGAGTTCGCTGCTCGCGCCCAGCCAGACGCGCACCAGGACCATCAGCAGCATTGAGACGACGACGGCCGCGACGATCAGCGCCCGGCGATAGATGGAACGAGCGCGGAGCTGGTTGCTCACTGATCGCGGTCCAGCCGGTGCAGATTCTCCTCGAGCAGCCTGCGGTTGGCGGCCAGCAGATCGGAGAGCACGCCGAGCACCGCGGTGTTGAATCCGAGGATGATCAGCACGGCGGCCAAAATCAAGGACTGGATCTTGCCGTCGCCCTGGCCCTGTAGGTAGTAGTACAAAAAGCGCACGCCGATCGCGCCGCCCCAGACGAACAGCACGCCGCCGATGGCGCTGAACACGCGCAACGGCTGGTAGAGGGTGTAGATCCGCGCCATGGTCGCAATCGAACGCAGCACGTAGCTTGCGTTACCGCGGAACAATCGGCTGGGCCGTAGCGGCGGATTGGTTCCCACGCTCACGTGCGCCACGACCAGCCCTTGGCGTCCGGCCTGAATCAGGGTTTCGATAGTGTAGGTGAAGTCCGAGTGCACGAACAGGCGGCTCGCGGCGTTGCGGGAAAACGCGCGGAACCCGCTGGTGACGTCGGGCACGTCGGTGCCCGAGAGGGTCTGCACCACCGCGGAGCCCCAGCGTTGCAGGCGGCGCTTGAGACCCGAGAAGTGCGGGATCGCCTCCATCCGGCGGCAGCCGACCACGATGTCGGCCTCACCACGCAGGATCGGCGCGCACAGCCGGTCGATGGCTGCGGCCTCGTACTGGTTGTCCGCGTCGATGTTGACGATCACGTCCGCGCCCATGGCCCGTGCCTGTTCGAGCCCGGCGGCGAAGGTGCGGGCCAGCCCGCGGTTGCGCGGCGCGCAGAGCACGAAATCGACGCGCGCGGATTGTTCGGCCACGCGCCGGGTGCCGTCGGTCGAGCCGTCGTCGAGCACCAGCACGGCCAGCTCGTCGAACCCCTCGACCTGCGTGGGCAGGGCATCGAGGGTCACCGGCAATGTGGGCTCCTCGTTGAAACAGGGGATCTGGATTACCAGTTTCATCACTCAGTCCCTAAAGCGATATTTAAACAACGCCCACAGCGCGGTGAACCCGTGACGCCAGGTGATCTTCTTGCCCTCGTCAAAGTCGCGTCCCGAATAGCTGATCGGCACCTCGAACACCCGCGCCCCGCGTTTGAAGACCTTGGCGGTCAGCTCGGGCTCGATCTCGAATCCGTCCTCGGTCAGCGGCAGGCTGCGCAGCAGGTCGGCGCGGAACGCCTTATAGCAGGTCTCCATGTCGGTGAGGATCGTGTTGAACAGGATGTTCGTAATCTGGGTCAGCATCCAGTTGCCCAACTTGTGCCAAAACAGGAACGCGCGGTGCGGGCCGAGAAACCGCGAGCCGTAGACCACGTCGGCGCGCTTCTCGATGATCGGCGCGATCAGCTGTTCGTAGTCGCGCGGATCGTACTCCAGGTCGGCGTCCTGAATCAGACAGATATCGCCCGTGGACTCGGCGATCGCCGTACGCACGGCCGCTCCCTTGCCGCGGTTGCGGTCGTGCAGGATCAGCCGCACGCGCTCGTCGCCGTCGATCTGCTGCAGGATCTCGCGAGTGCCGTCGTCCGAGCCGTCGTCGACAATGATCAGTTCCTTTTCCCACGGAGTATCGAGCACACGCTTGACTATCTCGCTGATCGTATTGCGCTCGTTGAACACCGGCATCAATATCGACAGCTTCACGGCGCAACCCCTTGTTTACTGCGCAAAGTGGAAATGTTCCGGCCGATGACCCGGACTTGGACCGGATCTTTGCACAACTCCAGCGCCCGTTGATAGACCTCGATCGCCTGGCCGTATTCCCCTTTAATGCTGCTAATATAGCCGAGCACCAACAGGGCGGCAAGATTATCGGGGTCATCGCGTAACACCGGCGCGATCATCTCCAGAGCCTCGTTGTAGCGTCTGGCGCTGACAAAGGTGCTGGCCAGGCCCACTCGCGCGCCCACTGAATCGTAGTCAGCGTCCAGCGCAACCAGGAACTGCGCCTGCGCCGCCTGAAGCTCGCCAAGCCTGTATTGCACGTTCCCCAGGTTGATCCGACCGCGCGAATCGTTGGGATCCAGGGCCACGGCCACGGCGAACTGCGCGCGGGCCGCGTCCAGGTCGCCCGAGTCGCGCAGCTGGTTGCCGTGATTAAGCCGCGCCAAATACGCGCCGGGCTGCTTGGACACCGCGTCGGACCACAGGGTTTGCGGGCCGCGCCAGACCTTGACGCGCTCGAACGTGCCCAGGCCGTAGACCAGCAACAGCGTAAAAAACAGCAATAGGCCCAGGACGCGACGCGCCCCGCCATGCCGGGTCAACCGCGCCAGGACCCAGCCCGCGGCCAGCGCCGCGGGCGCCAGCGCGTTGTAGACGTAGCGTTCGGCGAACGGCGTGCCCGAGGGCAGCAGTTGGCAAAACGGCGCTATGGCCAGCAGGCCCCAGAGCATCAGCACCACGGCCACAGCCCGTTGGCGCAGCCATAAAATCCAGGCCAGCGCCGCCGCCAGCATCGCGGACCAACCGATCATCACCCACGGCTCGTTCAAGGCCAGCGCCCGCTCGGGATAGGCCACGCTCAGGCCGCTGGGAACGAGGATCAGCCGCACGTAGCGCCAGAAGTAGACGCCGAACGACCAGATCGGCGCGGGGCCCTGGGCCGGTAGCGGCGCCCGGCCGACCTGGCCCAACACAACGGTGCGCAGGGCGAGGTACGCGGCGAGCAGCAGCGCCAAGGGCAGCACATCTTCGAGGCGACGCAGGGTGTCGCGGCCCTGATCGCTTCGCGGCGCAAGCCACCACCAGGCGAGCGCGGCGACCAGCACCACGGCCAGCGCCTCCTCGCCGGCGAGCAGCCCGCAGCCCAGCAGCGGCAACGCCACGGCGCGCAGCCGGTTCGAGCGTTCGGGATCGCGCAACGCGGCCAGCCAAAAGGCCAGCCCCCACAGCGCCAGAACCGGGGCCAGCAAATCGAAGCTGCCGGTGATGTTGGCCACGCGGTCGCTACGCACCGGGTGCAACGCGGCCAGGGCCGCGGCGTAAAGCCCGGCGCGCCTCGATCCCAGCAGGCTGTTGCCGATCGGCGCCAGCGCCAGGCAGGCCAGCAAATGCAGGGCCAATCCGACCCAGTGAAACGCGGCCGGCTCGAACCCGGCCCAATGCACGGTCAGCGCATAGAGCGTCTGGCGCAACGGCCGATAGAGCAGGTGCGCGTCGACCGCGAACATTCGCGGCACGTTGGAAAGGCTGCGGATCGAGGGTTCGCCGAGAATGAACACCTCGTCGTCGAACTGAAACGGGTGCAGCGGCTTCTCGGAGTAGGCCAGCAGCGTCGCCGCGCAGACCAGGACGCAGAACAGCGTCGCAACGAGGGTCCGGCCGCGGTTAGGGGTCGCAGCCATGGATTGTCCCGCGGTCGGAGCGCAGGTTCATCAGCCGGTTGCAGGCCTGCTGGCGCACGGTGTCGGTCTCGGCGTTACGGTAGGCCAGAAAGTAGTCCAGCGCCGCCTGCGCATTTTGTCCGGCACGTTGATGCAGATGGCCGAACACCTGGTGATACATGCTGTTGCCCGGATCGAGCTCGAGCAGACGCCGGGAGTAGTCCGCCAGGTACTCCGGCTCGCGTTCGAGCATCGCCCACAGCAGCAGCACCTCGAGCAGCTTGACCGAGCGCGTCGGCCGCCGGGCCTCGGGATTGAGCAGCAGCCGGGCCTGCTGAATTTGACCGGAGTTGAGCAGGTTCAACGCCAGCATCACCCGCAGCTTTTCGTTCGCGGGCCACAGCGCCAGCCCGTCGCGGATCAGCTGTGCGGCGCGCTGCTGCTCGCCCAATTGGGACAAGGTATCGGCCAAATGCGCCAGCTCGTTGGAGTCCGGGCCGCCGAGCCCCAATGCCACCAGGTACTGCTCGGACGCGCGATCGAGCTTTCCCTGGACGCGCAGGCCGTAGGCGTAATTAAAGCGTGCCTTGGCGCTCTGCGGCTGCTTGCTCACGGTGTCGGCCCACAGCTTCTGGTTGTCGCCCCACAGCCCGGCGCGCACAAAGGTCAGCGAGCCCAATGCGATCAGCGCCACGACGACCAGGGCCAGGCGCAGACGAAAGCGCGCCCGCGGCAGACTCACCAGCGCAGTGAGCTGCTGCGCCAGCCAAACCGCCAGGCCGATCAGCGGGATCATCGGCAGATAAAGATAGCGGTCGGCCATCAGCACCCAGAACGGCACGATCTGCGAGACCGGAGCAATGGTCACCGCGAACAACGCCGGGACCAGCGCCCGTCGATCGCGACGCAGCACCGCGCGCACGGTCCAGGCCGCCAGCGCCAGCCAGCAAAGCAGCGGTCCCCAGGCGCGCACGTCGCCCAGACTGAGGATCGGACGAAAATAATCGGCCGCCAGCCCCGTGGGCCAAAACACCATCCGCACGTAGCTTAGAAACACACCGGGCATTGTCGCCAGCAGCCCCAGGCTCCCGCCACGGTCCAGCAGCGGGTCGCCGCCGATGTCCTGGGTAAGCATCGAGCGAATGCCCAGCAGGTAGATCAAAGCCACGATCCACAGCGCCATGCTGTCGATCAGCGCCCGCTGCCAGGCGTCCGCCGCGCGGCGCTCCTGCCGCCGATCAAGCAGGCTGATCAAAACCAGGGCCGCGGGCAGTGTGACGATGATCTCCATTACGAACAGACCGGCCAGAAACAGCGCTACCACGCCGAAATATTTGGCAGCCCGGGCCGCCGGGCTGTGCGCCTGGGACTGGAAGAGCAGCACCGCCAGCAGATAGATGCAGCAGATCAGCGCCTCGTCGCGGTTGCCCACGCTGGCCACGCTCTCCACGGCCAGCGGATGCAGCAGAAACAACAGTCCGCCGCACCAGGCCGCGGCGCGGCCCAGATACCCGACCCGGCGCAGGGTGGCGACCACCAGCGTGGCGGCCAGCAGGTGCAGCAACAGGTTGGTCAGACGCGGCCCGAACGCCGCGTTGCCCCAGATCGCGTAGTCGCAAAAATAGCTCAGCGTGAGCAGCGGTCGGTAGGTGCTCTCCCCGGCCGCGCTGAAGTATTGCGGGCTGAACAATTGCGACAGGTTGTCGCCATCGGCGATCATGCTGTTCTCGCCGTAAACCAGAATGTCGTCGTAGACCAGTTCGCCGTGCAGCGCCGGCCAATAGGCGATCAGCCCCAACACCAACGCCAGCAGCACGAACGGCAGGTCGATCAGCCTAGCCCGCATTGTTCACCGAACTCCCGACGTGTGCGCCCCTGCGTTCATCGCGCAAAAACATACCACGCATCAGCGGTTGCGTCCCAAGCCTCAGAGCCCAATGCACCGTTAAAAAAATGGCGGGAAGCCCCATTTACCTTCCCGCCGATCATGCTCAGGATATGTGATTGCTTTACGCCGTTGTTGTCATCAGTCTCTGGGTTGCACCTCGATATTCCAGTGGCAGTCCTCGGGATTGACCACGGCCTCGTCGCACTGCTCGCCCGACCAGCGGATGTCCGCCGTGTAGTTGCCGCTCAGTTCGCCCGAGGTCAGATTGACGCTCAGCGAATAGGTATAGGTCTTGGTCAACGAACAGTCGTAGGCGGCCTGCGGGATCTCCTCGTAGGACGTGCCGATGATGTTCGTGCCGCAGATCGTACCGAAAAAGATCAGCCGTTCCTGGCCGCCGGGACCGATGTCCTGCCAATAGACCGCTGCCGAGGGAACGGTCCCCTCCTGCTCGATGATGATCAATCCCTCGAGTGTTGCGCCGACGTTTTCCGGATCGCAGGTATCGCCCACCGTAACCTGGGTCACCTGGTAGGTGCCCCCGATCGCCTCTGCTTGGCAATCGTCGTCATCGTCGTCCTCATCCTGCCCATCGTCGTCATCGCCGCCGCAACCTGCGCCGATCAGCGCCGGCGTGGCCGCCAGGGCGGCGATCAGCAGGGCAAACATAATCCAGCGTCTCATTATTCCTCCTCAAAGGGCGGCCGCCTGGGGGCAAAATCCGCCCGATAGAGTCGCTATTTGATAAGAGTCTAGCGGCCGTTCGTTCGCGCTGTCAAGGACAAAATACAACAAGGGATATAGCTTTAATTAATCAATACGACATGTTGTATTGCAAAGTTGAAGTCGATTCTCGAAAACCTCCCCTGGCCCGGGATGCGCGACCAGCCAAGCGGTGTAAAGATCGCTGCACCGACTGGTCAAATCAACGTTGGTTCGCGTTATGCCGTAGATGCGCCGATCCTTGATTTTCATGACGCAGCGTGTTACTCCAGGGCGAATCCAACCCCCTCATCGGAATCTGATTGGAGCTCCCGATGCCTGAAGACGTCAAGGTGATCAAGCGCTATCAAAACCGCAAACTATACGATACGCGAAGCAGCCGTTACGTCACTCTGGAAGATATCGCCCAGATGATCCGTGCGGGCGAGGACATCAAGGTCATCGACAACAGCAGCAAGCAGGATCTGACGACCCTGACGCTGACACAAATCATTTTCGACCAGGAAAAGAAGACGCAGAACTTCCTACCCCAGGGACTGCTGACGCGCTTCATCCAATCGGGCGGGGAATCGATGCAGGACTTCTTTGACAAGCGGATCGCCCCGGGCCTGAGCAGCCTGTCCACGGCCCGCGCCGAATTCGAAAAATATATCGAAAAGCTGGTGGCCAAAGGTCACGTGTCGCGCGACGACGGGCTGCGGATCGTCAAGGACTTCGTCAACTCCGGACAGAAGGGGATCGACGAGGTCCAACACCGGATCGAGCAGCGCAGCAAGGCCGCGCTCAAGCGGCTCAACGCGCTGGTCTCGCTGCAGCAGGAGGTCGAAGACCTGGAGTCCAAGGTCGACCAGCTCGAGACGCAGCTCACCGGCGGAGTCAAGAGTGCGGCCAAGAGCGCAAGAAAAGTCGTAAAAAAGGTGTCCGCCAAAAAGCGGTCGGTCAAGGCCAAGCCCGCGGCCAAGAAGCAAACGGTCGCAAAGAAAAAACCGGCCGCCGTTAAAAAGAAAGTGGTCGCCAAAAAGAAACCAGTCGCGGCCAAGGCCAAACCCAAGGCGGCGGCCAAAGCAGCCAAGCCCAAGGCGACCAAGAAAGTTGTGGCTAAGAAGCCGGCCAAGAAGACCCCGCGCGCGAGAAAGCGTTAGCACGGCCCGGGCCGTTTTAACCATGCCGCTCAACGGCCCCAAAATCTCAATCCGATGAAAAATACGATCCTCAGTTGGCGGGAAAACAAGATCCGTTGGGTCTTGTTGTTCTACGTGTTGGGCACGATCATCGGCTGCTACTCGATGTTCTTCTACGAGCTGACGTTCGATACGCCGACCATGGCGCGCTTCAAGGTGCTCTCGGTCACCGTGCTTATCCCGCTGATGACCATCGTAATCTCGTCGCTGATCGCAGCAGCGCGCCTCAAGCTGAAAAACCGATGATTAAAACTCTGCTCAACACGGCGTGGACCAAGTACCGCATCGTGCTCTACGGCCTGTTCCTTTTCGGGTTGTGGGCAGGCGGCTATTACGCCACCGGCGCGCTGGCCGTGGGCAAAGAACCGACCTCGATGATGACGCCGATCGATGGGCTGATTCCCTTTGTGCCGCAGTTCGTCTTCATCTACCTCACGGTCTTCCCGCTGTTCCTGGTGCCGTTCATGATCATCGTCGACCGCAAGTTCTTCACGGCGTTTGGCTCGGCCTATCTGACCGTGATGCTCTCGTGCTATTTGGTCTACCTGTTTCTGCCGGTGACCAGCGAGGGCTTCCGGGTCAGCGAACAGGTGCTGTATTCGGTGGACGACTTCTCGCACTACGTGTTGCGCCTGGTCTACCACAACGACACGCCCTACAACTGCTTCCCGAGCATGCACGCCTCGCTGAGCCTGATCTCGGCCCTGACGCTGTGGGAGATCCATTGGCGCTACGGCGTATTGGGGCTGTTTGCCTGCTTCGCCATCGGCGCCTCAACCCTGATGACCAAGCAACATTTCATCGCCGATATTTTCGTGGGCTACGCCCTGGCGATGCTGGTCTACTACGTCTACTTCAAACAGCGGATCATCGACGCCCTGCCCCATCGCTATCGCCAACTCGAGGGCGCGATCGGTACCGCCATCGACGAGCGAATCACCCGGGCAGTGGAACGCACGCTGGACGAGCGGATCGAACGTATCGTGGAGCGCAAGCTGAAATCGCGATCGGGCAAGGATTCGCAGGACGAGCGATGATCGTCGAGACCATTGTCGCGGGGTTTCTGGAGACCAACACCTACCTCGTGGGCGACCTGGTCTCCAAACGCGCGGTTGTGATCGATCCGGCGGGCAAGGTCGAGCTGATCCTCTCCAAGGCGCGCGAGCACGACCTGAACGTCGAGTGGATCGTCAACACCCACGGCCACGTGGATCACATCCGGCGCAACCTCGAGCTGCAAGAGGCCACCGGCGCCAAGATCGCGGTCCACAGACTCGACGCGCCGCTGCTGAACAAGTCGCGCTGGTACATGCTGCCGCTGGCCGGCCGCACACGGCTCAGTCCGCCGCCCGACCTGCTGCTGGACGACGGCGACATGCTCAAAGTCGGCGGGTTGAGCTTCCGCGTGATCCACACCCCCGGCCACAGCGCGGGCAGCATGTGTCTCAAGCACGCCAAGGCGCTGTTCTGCGGCGACCTGATTTTCGCCGGGGCCTTCGGCCGCGCCGAGGATATGCGCGTACTGTTCAATTCGATCCACGAGCGGATCTTCGTGCTCAGCGACGACATCAAGCTCTACCCCGGCCACGGGCCCAAGACCACGATCGAGGCCGAGCGCAAGGGCAACCCGTTCATGCGCCTGCCCCCCGAGGCGTTGGAGCGCATGCTCTACTCCAAGCGGCACATCGCAAAGCTCGAGCGCAAGCGCGCCCTGGAGAAACAAGGAGAGCAATCATGATGCGCTCTCTCCGACTGTTGACCCTGCTGCTGATCGTCACCCTGCTCTGCCTGGGCTGCGTTGAGGAACGATCGGACGGCCATGGCTATCAGCCGCCGCAATCGTCCGATGACGACCAGGGCGACGACGACCTTGCCGACGATGACGACCTTGTCGACGACGACGACGCCGTGGGCCCCGACGCGATTCCCAACGCGCCCTATCAGTGCATCCCGCTCTACCCCGACCTGCGCATCGTGGCCCACCGCGGCGACACCGAGTACGCGCCGGAGAACACGCTGCCGGCGTTGGAGCACGCCTATCAGATCGGCGTAATCGCGGCCGAGATCGACCTGCGTCACACTGCCGACGGCTACTACGTGCTGATGCACGACGACGATGTCGACCGCACCACCAACGGCTCGGGCCGCGTCGACCAGATGACCCTGGAGCAGATCAGACAGCTCGAGGTCGACGACCTGTTCTACGGCGGACGCTTCCCCGGACTGCGCGTACCTACCTTTGAAGAAGCGCTGGACCTCGCCCAGCAGTACGACAAAGAGATCTACATCGACACCAAGACCGACCAGGTCCAGGACGCGGCCCAAATCGTGGTCGATCGCAACATGCAGGACATGGTCTTCTTCTACGCCAGCAGCGCCGATAAGCTGGCGCGCATCCGCGCCGTGGACTCGGGGCTGCGCATCCAGCCGCTGAGCGACGGGGTCGCGCGCACCCTGGAACTGATCGAACTCTTCGAGCCCGACCCCGAGCTGTTCGAGCTCACCGAGCGCTCGGCGAGCATCGAGAACATCGAGCTGATCCACTCCTACGGCTCGTTGGCGCACATGGATCTGCTCGGAGTGCGCGACGTACTGTTCGTGCTCGGGCTGGAGGACGCCTGGCTGCAACCCCTGCAATGGGGGCTGGATCAGGTGCAGACCGACCATGCCGCGCAGCTGATCGAATTCAACGAATCGCTCTGTCAATAGCCGCATCTTCTATCAAACAGGCTCGCCGCCCGAGGGCTGACATACCGGATATGGCGCATTGCGTCATTTATTGCTTAGTGCTAGGCTGACGCTACATTACCTTTTGGGAGATCAATCTTTCTCAGCGTGGAGGACGAGTCATGGGCGAGAGACTGAATCTGGTCACCGGAGCCTGCGGATTCTGCGGAAGTCACCTGGTCAAGCTGCTGCTGGACAACGGCGAGAAAGTCATCGCCACGGACCTGGCAAAGGCCTTTGAGCACCCGAAAAACAAATTCATCTTTGAACGCATCGGCCTGGACTTCAACCATCCGAACTGCAAGGTGATCCCGGCCAACCTGCTCGAGCCCAAGACCCTTAAGCCGCTGTTCAAGAAAAACCTGACCCACATCTTCCACACCGCCTCGCTCTACGACTATTCGGCGTCAATGGAGATCCTGCGCAAGATCAACATCGAGGGCTCGGTCAACCTGTTCGATCTGGCGGTCAAGCATAAAAAGCTCGAGCGATTCATCCACTGGTCGACCTGCGGCATCTTCGGCAAGCCCTACACGGCCCGCGATGGCAAGAAGTGCAACGTGCCGTTCTCCGAGGAATGCTCCTCGCCGCGCAATACGCCGTTCGAGCAGGATCAGCCCACGGGCTCGCACCTGGTTAACGACTACTCGGTGACCAAGTGGAAGCAGGAGCAGATCGCCTGGAAGTATCACCGCGAAAAGGGACTGCCGCTGACAGTCGTGCGCCCTGCCCCGCTCTACGGCCCGGGCAGCGACTACGGACACGGCGGAATCGTGCTCACGATCAACCGCGGCATGGTGCCGATCATCCCCGCGGACTCGCGCAACTACATCACCACCTCGATCCACGTCGACGACATGGCTGGCTTCGCCTACCACATCTCGGACAAGGACTACGGCCTGGGCGAAGATTACAACGTGGTCGACGACAGCGTGATCTCCTACGCCGATTTCCTGCAATATCTGGCGCTGCTGCTGGGCCGCCGAATGTGGCGCGTGCCGCTGCTGTACATGCCGCTGCTGCGGCCGTTCATGATCGGCGCTGCCAAGCTCTGGCTGTGGCTCGAGCAGAAGTACAAAGTGCCGCGCCTGCGGGTGTTCGAGGTGCAGAGCGCGACCTACATGTCATCGAGCTACTGGATCACCAACCGCAAGATCAGAACCACCACGGACTACAAGTACCTCTACCCCGACGTCAACGAGGGAATGCGCGACACTATCGAGTGGTTCCGCGACGCTGGCTGGCTGGATCGCAAGTACAACCCCAAAGGGATCTGGCAGGAAAACCTCTAGGCACATTTGAGGTGCCCGCAAAACTCGCGCAGCACGACCATCATTGTGCAACGCCAAGCCCCGCGTCGCGGCGAGCATCGTTGGTCAACGACTAGTGTAATACGCGAGGCATGCTCCGGCTCAAAGCCGAGTGCGAGTGCTCGCTCAAATATTGTCTACACACTATTTACATACAAACCCAAGTCGCAGAAGCAGTGTACAATTATCGTTTATGAAGATTGAGCACTGTCTGACAATCGTCGTGCTGCTCTGCGCAGCGCTGTTGTTAACTTCCACGATTGCGGCGGCCAAGGTCCCGATCAGCTATCTGGACGGCATTGAGGTGCGCGCCGACGCGGTCTGCGTGCTGTTCCAGCCCGGGACCGACGTTGCGCAGATGCAGGTCGCGGCCGCGGCCGCGTTTGGCAGCGTGGTGCGCGTGTCCGACCAAACAGGACGCGCCCATCCCTT
Organism: Candidatus Alcyoniella australis; assembly: GCA_030765605.1. Classification (NCBI taxonomy): domain Bacteria; phylum Candidatus Lernaellota; class Candidatus Lernaellaia; order Candidatus Lernaellales; family Candidatus Alcyoniellaceae; genus Candidatus Alcyoniella; species Candidatus Alcyoniella australis. The sequence continues at coordinate 116,604 of JAVCCG010000119.1, read as the reverse complement.
TGCTCTCTGGCGCTCGATGGTCGCGCAACGGCCCGAGCTGAGCCAAGCCGCTTTGCGCGCGCGGATCAAGCTTGACGGCACGCCGATCGATGCGGCCCTGGACTTGCTCGAACAACAGGACGCAGTAGCCGCGGCCTATCCGATCTATTTGCGCCGACCGCAGTTCGTGCCCGACGACCCGTACTTCGACGAGTACCAGGTCAACCTGCGCCAGTCCTACGTGGACCGCGCCTGGGAGCAATCCACGGGCAGCGGCGTGCTCGTGGCCGTGATCGACACCGGCTACCGCACCAGCGGGATGTCCGACGAGCCGGCGGTGATTATGCCCGGCTACGATTTCGCCGATAACGACCAGGACGTGCTCGACCCGATGGGGCACGGCACCCACATTTCGAACACGATTCTCGAGTCGACGGACAACGGCGTGGGCGCGGCGGGCATTGCCTTCGACGCCCTGCTGCTTCCGCTCAAAGTCTTTCCCGACAACGACGAGGTCGCCTCGTCCGACGACATTGCCGACGCCATTGACTATGCGATCGACGCCGGGGCCGACGTGATCAACATGAGTCTGGGCGGCGATGGCGAGGACCAGCCCACACGCCTGGCCCTCCAGCGCGCCTACCAGGCCGACGTGGTGCTGGTCGCCGCGGCGGGCAACGACGGTGCCCAGGAACTGCTCTATCCCGCGGCCTACGATGAGGTGATCGCCGTGGGCAGCGTCACGCCCCACGAGCCGGGACTGGGCGGCAGCCGCTCCGAGTTCTCCAACTACGGCGCGGGCCTGGACCTGCTGGCCCCGGGCGAGCGGATCTTGCAGGAATCGTGGAGCGCGGAGCACGGCTCGGCCTACTACCTGGCCAGCGGCACGTCCTCGGCCACTCCCCACGTCTCGGCCACAGCCGCGCTGATGATCTCGTTGCGCGGCAGGGTCAACGCCGAACAAGTCCGCCAGGCACTCAACGCTACGGCCCAGGACCTGGGCGATGGGGGCTACGATTTAGAAACCGGGCATGGCGAGCTCGACGCGGACGCGGCCCTGGATTCCTACCGACCGGGCAGCGGACCGATCAAGCCGATCGCGGTGTTCGACTACGAGATCCGCGGAACAGCGCGGCCGCTGACGCTGTTTCTAGACAGCACGGCGAGCTATGGCCACGAAAGCAGCGTCGAGTCGGTGCTGTGGGTGCTGTCCGACGGATCGACCTCGGAGCAGGCTCAGGTCGAGGTCAAGGTCGAGGGGGTGGTCAGCCTGGCGCTGGTCGTTCACGACGACCGGGGGCGCGTCGGAACCGTGGTCGCCACCATCGACACCGACCACGACACGGAGGGTCGGGTGATCGGCGGCAACGGAGAGAAGCCGCCGTTGTTCTGCGGAATCCAGGGCAGCGGCGGGCTCGCGCCGCTGGTTGCGGCAGCGGCCCTGCTGGCGCTGCTTAGAGCTTCTCTAGGTCGTAGAAAACCTCGGCGCTGCCGCGCAGGTAGTCCTGCCAAGCGTTGAGCAGCACGTTCCGTTTCTGATCCAGCAATTGCTCGTGGATCGGCGTAGCCTGGGTCGCGAACTGCGCTTGGTCGAACTCCTCACGCTCGATCAGCCGATAGATCGCCACTCGCTGGCCGACCTCGACCGGCTCGTCGGGCAGTGGGTTTTCCGCGTTGAGCTCGAACGCTCCGCTGATCAGCTCGCCCGCAACGCCCAAACCGGGAATCGAGCGCGATCCGCGGGTGATCCAACCGCTGTCGCCGATCTCGAGCCCCTGCTCACGCGCCAGCAGCCCCAGCTCGCGGCCGTCCTTTAACTGATCGAGCAGTCCGCGCGCCATTTCCGTGGCCGCGTTGCGGCGCTTATCCTCCAGCGCCAGGGTCTTGGCCTGGTTGCGGCACTCGCTGAATTCTTTGGTCCGCGCCTCGTGGGTCCGGGTCAACTGGAACAGGTAGTGGACGTTGCCGCCACTGAGCGGCGCGCTGATCTCATCGACGGCCAGCTCGAAGAGCTGCGGCGTGATCGTCTGCGACTGCTGCACCTCGGGGATCGGGTCGGTGGCCGCGAACTGTCCGGTCGAGCGCACCGACAGATCGTGGACGCGCGCGAACTCGCGCAGACTGTCGCCGGGGGCGATCTGGGTTGACAGTTCCTGGGCCCTCTGTTGGGCCAGCTCGTTGGCGCGCTGCTGGATCAGGCTGAACCTAATCTCGATCTGGGCCTCTTCCAGCGGTACGATCCGCTCGGGAACCTTCTGAGTGACGCGGATTACGTGGTAGCCAAACGGCGTCTGCACCGGGCCGACCAGCTCACCGGGTTCCACGGAAAAGGCCGCGTCCTCGAACTGCGGCACGAACTGGCCGCGGCCGACCAATCCCAGATCTCCGCCGTTCTCGCGCGTGCCCGGGTCGTCCGAGTATTTACGCGCCAGCTCGGCGAAATCGGCGTCAGCGGCCTGAGCACGCTTGAGCACCAGCTCGGCCTTTTCCAACGCGGCCTGGCGCACCTCATCGGAGCTTTGCTGGGGCACCTGGACCAGTACGTGGGATGCGCGCACCTTCTCGGGATCGGTGAACATCGTCACCAAGTTGGCGTTGTAGTACTCCTCGACCTCCTGGTCGAGAACCTCGACCTGGTCCTTGTAGCTAAAGGCCTCGAAGGTCAGGAAGTCGGCCTCGCGTCGCTCGGGCCAGATGAACTGCTCGGGGTGCGCCTCGTAGTAGCTGCGCGCCTCTTCATCGCTGACCTGGGCGTCCTGGGCCAGCTTGGTCGTATCCAGGGAGATGTATTCGACGCGCAGACGCTCGTTGCGGCGCAAATATTCGTCGCGCACCTCGCTGTCGCTGACGTAGGCCGAGCCGGCGATCACCGCGTGCAGCCGACTGAAAGCGCTGTAGGCGCGGTAGTTGTCCTCGAAGCTTTCGGCCGACATGCGTTTGGCCTGCAGCCAGGCGCGATAGCTCTGGGGATCGAAGCGGCCGCCGCTCTGGAAATACGGGATGCTGGTGATCGCGGCGCGCACCTCGGCGTCGGAGCCGAGCAGTTCGTGCTTTTGCGCGTAGCTTTGGATCAAGGTGGTGGTCACCAGCCGCTCCAGCGCCTGGCGCTTGGCCGCCTCGAGCAGCTGCTCGCGCTGTTGCTCGAGCACGTCCTCGTCCTGGATGTACAGCCGTAGCTGTTCCAGCTGCTGGTCCACCTGGTCGCGCATCTGGCGCATTTCGTTACGGTACTGATCGATAGAGATCTGTATCCCGTTAACGCTGGCCACGGAGTTCGAGCTGACTTTGCCGCTGCCGCTGCCTCCGCTGCCGCCGCCGGATATGCCAGTACCGAAGAAAATCACGAACGACAGCGCCACGGCGCCGAGCAACGCGATCAGGATCGGGTGGTTTTTCTTTCTTCTTAAAACGCTCATTACCATTGGTAAATCCTCCGAAAACCGGCAAAGTTTACTCGTTGCGCCACACCAACGCAAGAGCGGTCGGAGCCGCACGCAACAGCACGCTTCGGCTGGACAAGCGATCTGGCGCTGTTATATGATTGCGCGGTTTCACGCAGATGGAAAGATAGCATGATATTCGATCGTCTTCTGGGACTGTTCTCCAATGACCTGGCGATTGACCTAGGCACCGCCAATACGCTGGTCTACGTCAAAGGTCGTGGAATAGTCTTTTCCGAACCAAGCGTCGTGGCCGTCCAAAAGGACTACCGCGGAATGAAGCGCGTGCTCGCCGTGGGCAAAGAGGCCAAGATGATGGTCGGCCGCACTCCGGGGCACATCGTGGCAATCCGGCCGATGCGCGAGGGAGTGATCGCCGACTTCGAGGTCACCCGCGAGATGCTGCGCTACTTCATCCGCAAGGCGCACAACCGCAAGGCGCTGGTCAGGCCGCGGATCATCATCTGCGTGCCCTACGGCATCACCGAGGTCGAAAAACGCGCGGTGCGCGAATCGGCGATGTCCGCCGGAGCGCGCGAGGTCTACCTGATCGAGGAACCGATGGCCGCGGCGATCGGCGCCGGACTGCCGATCACCGAGCCCTCTGGCAACATGATCGTCGACATCGGCGGCGGCACCACCGAGGTCGCGGTAATCTCGCTGGCCGGGATCGTGCTCAGCCAGTCGGTGCGCGTGGCCGGCGACAAGATGGACGAGGCGATCATCCAGTACATGAAGCGCAAGTACAATCTGCTGATCGGCGAGAGCACGGCCGAACGCATCAAGTGCACCGTGGGCACGGCCTACCCCACCGACGAGGTCCAGACCATGGAGGTCAAGGGCCGCGACTTGGTGGCCGGCATCCCCAAGACGATCGAGATCAACGCCGACGAGATCCGCGATTCAATGCTCGACCCGATCAACACCATCGTCAACGCGGTCAAGGTCGCACTCGAGCGCACCCCGCCCGAGCTGGCCTCGGACATTGTAGACAAGGGGATCGTACTCGCGGGCGGCGGCGCGCTGCTCAAGCACCTGGACGTGCTGTTGCGCGAGGAGACCGGCCTGCCGATCACCGTGGCCGACGACCCGCTGGCCGCGGTGGTGTTGGGCACCGGCAAGGCCCTGGACGAGCTCGACCTGCTGCGCCAAGTCACTATTCAGTAAAACTTAACTGTAACTCGTTGCGCTTAAGCCCTGACTAGTCATGAGGGTTCGTATACGAGATGTGCAAGCTGCCGCAAGAACAAGGAAGCCGAGGCGATACCCCGGAGGCGTACTCTCTGCAGTACGTCGAGGACGGATCGTCGAGGATGACGCAGTTATTGCGAGCAGATTGTGCATCGCAGTAGAAGCCCCATGAATAGTCCGGGCTAGTAGATGGCGCTGAGCCGGAAACTGCGCGCGTTGGAATCGGGCTTCACCCTGCTGAGCATGCAGGCCGAGACGCGCAGCATGTCCTCGAGCTTAAGCAGTCCCGGGTAGTAGCGGAAGCTCTCGGCCTCGGACGTGGGTAGGAAATTGCGCGCCACCCGCTTCAGGTGCTTGTTCGCAGCCTCGGCGACCAGCGAGCCGCGTTGGAACTCGATTTGAATTTGCGAATCGTCGGGATTGAGCCCATAGGCCAGCCGGTAGTGCATCTCGGCCTCGCGCAAATTGCCCATCCGCTCGCGCGCCCGGCCGAACAGCAGGTGACACCAGGCCTGATCGCCTCCAAGGCTCTGGGCGCGCTGAGCCGCGGTGATCGCCGGATTGAGCGACCCGCTGCCCAAGCAGGCCTCGGCCAGCCGTAGCTGCAACACCCAGTTGCGGCTGCGGTGGACCAACATCTTGTTCAGACGGACGATCGCATCGGCATATCGGCCCTGCCTGAGCATCAGTTGCAGTTCGTGGTAGTTCAGCTCCAGCACCAGCCGCCTGACCAACTGCTTAAAGGGCTCAAGCCCGTTGCCCTCGGCGCGGGAATACTTGATCTGCGAGCGCATCTGCTTGCGTTCCTCGGAACTGTCGCCGTCGTAGAGCTCACAGTAATGTTTTGCCATCAGGTAGTCGTAGGCCACCTGGATATTGCGCAATTTAAGTCCGTTGACATCAGAACGATGGGGAACGTCGGGAGCATCGGGGTGTAGATTCTTCACGTGACGAAGAAACGTAACGCGAATCTCGCGCTCCGATGCACCCTGCACAACATCTAAAATCTTGTACGAAGTTATGTTATCGAAGGACATCTTCCCAATCCTTTCAACCGTTTGAACAACAGCTACCTCAGCTGCGTTCCCCATCAGTGCAAAGAACCTGCTCCCTCACCTGAAATATTAAGCAATTAGCATGCCTGAGACCGGAGGATTCAGAGGGATCACGGGTCCAAAGGATCGCGCGGATCAGCATACAACACGATCGGGGTCGGCAATAAACAAGAATCGTTCTTATCCAAACGTCTGACCTTGCGCCAGGGAAGATACCCAAGCTCGTCACGGCATCGTTCATTCAGCAGATAAGCAATGTAAATATTCTGAAAGCTATCTGTAGTAATCAGGGCTGGTTTATCCGACTCAATGCCGTATCTGAAAACCAACCGCGAAACGTTCCGCAGGTTGGTTGTGGTGTGACGTGCATGGGGGTCTACGAAAATCGCCTCTTCGGGTACGAGGTGCTGCTCCATCAGATATTTTTTCATCTCAATGGCTTCACAGTACGGGGTCTGGTCGGGATGAACATGGCCGCCGGAAAGCACGATCAGCGGTGCAACATTCGCATAGTAACGTGCGGCAGCCAGGTCGCAATGGAGCTTGCCGTTGGGATGAAGAGGGGTCTGAACATCATCCGGTCCCCAACCTGGAACCAATATGATCGAAAAGCGGTATTGGTCCCAATCGATTGAATCGATGCGCGCCAACGCCGCCCGATTTTCACCCTCTGCCAAGGGTTCGTAACGCCCTGCTTCATCTCGACCAAAGTAATCCATTGCCGCCAACGCGACATCCATCAGCGGCTGGAACAGCAGCATGGTGTTCGGATTTGAATCAATGATATCGGCCACTATCGCATCCAGTTGGTCGGCAGGAAGATGCGCGGCATATGAATAGAACGCCTCGTGCATGCCGTTTACTGCATCGATCCAGGCGTTGTACAACAGCTCCTCGTCGGACAAGGAAGCATGCATTTGAAACATGCCGCTTGGCCGCAGGTGTGCGTCCGCCAGATTGAATGGAATTATGCCGTGGAAAAACGCATCTACAAGGGCATCGGCCGCGTCCCGAGCTTCACTGTCGGACCAGATCAACGCATTGGTATAGCAAGCGACATCGCCCACGCAATTGATCGCAGCTTGGCGGATTGCCGCATCCCGCTGCGCGGATATCCCGGCAAGCTCCGGATTGTTCTCGATTATCGCCTGAGCCCCTGCAAGTTCAGAGAAAAGCGTCAGCAAATAATAGTTCTTGTTTTGCACCCATAAACCGCTGTCAACGAGTTCATAATCCACGTTGAAACCCTGAAGGTCGACCGGATCGCCGGATAAACAGACCGTGGGATCCAACTCGGGAAATTGCAGATCGTCATCATCATCGTCGTCATCTACAACGTCGTCATCATCGTCATCTAAGTTATCGTCATCATCGCCCACATCGTCATCAAGGTCGTCATCACCATCACCATCGCCATCCCCCGAATCTTTGTCGCACGCAAGGCCCATCCCCGCGACCAAGGCGACCAGCACGAACAGAATCAGCCATTGGCTGTTTAGTCTCATCCGCCCTCTCCCCACTTTCGCATGTACAGGATTATACTAAAAACAAGAAGTGCTTTGCCAGGCTTCGATGCTCGTAAAACATAATTTCGCGGACGTAGAACCTTCCTCCTGCGGACTCAGGAGGACATTATTTCATACGATATCAGTTAAATAGAGCGCAGGCTGTCATCCTGAACAAAGTGAAGGATCTACTCCCGTAACATTTAATTTCACCAATGCGAAGCGAACAACCAGCGCCCGACAAGCAGAACAACACAACCAACATATCGACTAGATACGATCCATAGTGATTGTTATTGACATACAATAGCGCCAGTGATACTCAATTCACGGGAACCAACGAAGCGTACCACACATGCTTGAGGCCTGCCGATGCGATACACGGTCGTACAATTAAGTTTTTTGCCCCCAGAATTGCTACTTTTTAGCAACCCAAGTCGGGAACTCTCGAATGCCTGAGTTCCTATATAGGTTTCGTCCACTTGAACGACTTCTTGACGATAACGAATTGGAGCATCAGACTATCTTTTTCGCAGCGCCATCCACGCTAAACGATCCACTTGAGGGATACTTAGATATATTTTGGCAAGGTGATTCAATTGTTTGGAGAAACCTATTTAAAAACTACTTACTATGTCTTGACCATGTCCACACTCTAGCGATGATTGGCGGCAACAAGATACACCTCAATTCGGATGATATTCAGGTCTTTCTTTCTTATGACAATCTGCCAACCCAACAATACAAGGACCGAGTCTCTAATCTCTTCAGCATTGTCCTAAGCGCTGAACCCATTGCCAAGTTAATCAACACCTTGGGGAGCCTCGGGAGAGTCGTCAGAAGAGACGAATTGTGCTTCTATTTAAGTCTATATCACAAGGAAGCACTCTCCGCTATTCTCTCTTTTGATGAGCAAGGAGCTTCTCCAGAACGCAAGCTAAAGATACAAAAACTGCGTCAGGCCCTTTCCACGTCTTTAAAGGATAATTTTTATAATGCGGTTACATCCATTAGTGATAGTGAAGCCGATATTGTTTTCCAAATTGGCGAGAGCATGCAAAATCAGATGGGATTGATCCGAATATATAACAACATCCCTCTTTCAGAGGACGATAATCGCCGATTCATATTATTCGACTTCCCACGTCTGTATATCGAGCAACTAGAACGACTTATTTATCCCCCATGGTATGCAGCCTGTTTCGTTGAAAATATTGAAAATTCAGCCTTATGGGGACATTACGGAAGAGGCCATACCGCTGTTTGTCTTAAATTCCGTGTGTCTCCAGGGCATAAGCAAAGTATCGGTCTACACTTGGATTGCATCACTGGATACAGCTCAAAGCGAGGTGAAGATGGGATGAAAAAGCAAAGAGGGCAACGCTTTTTCCCTTTCTGTAAAATAACCTATGACTCTAAGTATCCTGAGATTGACTTCTTCAGATCGATCGGTCATTTATCTTTTAAAGATCTGCAAAAAACATGGTATTCCGACGAAAGTGGTAGAGTCAGCACTTGTTCCGCAGCCATGATGACGAATAAGGATGAATGGAGAAAAAACTATTGGGACAATTTCTATAAGAGTATTCCCGTAAAACTAAAAGAGTGGGAATATGAAACAGAGCATCGTCTCATACTAACTAGTGTGCTTAGCGATTTGACAGATATTGAAGACCGTATGTTGCGATATAATTTCTCGGACTTAGCTGGAATTGTTTTCGGCATCAAGACGCCACTCGAAAGTAAACTCCGCTTGATGAAAATCATCGAAAGGAAATGCGACGAAAATAAATGCTATGACTTCAGCTTTTATCAAGCGGCCTATTCCCACGCAACTGGGAAAATTGAAATCCATCCTTTGAATGCACTAAAGCTCTCTCCTCCTAATGATACCTAGGTAATCGGGGGACACCACTAGGTAATCGGGGGACACCCATAACTCCGCGTCCCCATAACTCCGCTGATTCAATCCTCGGGCCGCACCCAGTAGTCGGAGCTGACGATCAGGCTGCCGGACTCGTCGCGGGTTTTAACGCGGAAGACCAGGCGCTGGTTGGGGTCGGGATTTATCAACTCGACCTCGTGCTCCAGGGTCGAGGCCGGATCGACCGCAGTGCTCCAGCCGTAATCGGGCAGCTCGAACCCGAATTCGACTTGGGAATCGCCCAGGTTGCTCGAAAGCCAGCTGACGCTGATCAGCCCGTCCTCGCCCTTGTCAAACTCGATCAGGCTCAGCGCGGTCTGGTCGAATTGCTCTGCCTCGTAGCTATTGGGGAACAGGCCGCGGATGTCCTGCACGCAGGCGCGGATGCGACCCGGGTTGCCCGGCGAGATCGAGCCGTGCTCAGCCTCGATCTGGTCGGCTAGGCCCGCGAGCTGTTGCAGCGTCCCCTCGAGGTAGCGCCCCTGCTGCGCGTCAAAGGTGCGCACGTAGCGCTGATAGCGGAACACCGCGTCGTCCACCAGCTGCCAAACTCCGGTGCACAGGCACTGATGCTCCAGCCGCGAGTGCAGGTCGGCGTACACAACCGGGTCGAGGTCGGTCTGGATCGACTCGAGTTCGGCCAGGCTGCGCGCGCACAGCTCGATCGACTCGGCCCCCTCCTGCCAAATATCGGATAGGGTCTGCTCGCCGGGGCTGAACAGCTCGTCCAGCCAGCCCTGGTAGTCCGGGTCGTAGAGGCTGATCGCGCGGCCCAGCAGCAGGCCGGGCGACTTGCAGCTATCCGGCACGTCCGAGCCCTTCTCCAGGGCCCAGAAGCCCTTGACGTAGTACATCTTGCGGCCGATATCAAAGCTGCGGCGCAGGGCGCTGATCAGCGTCGCGGACTGCGTTCCGCCTTGGTCTAATCCATAGGTCTGCTCGATCCACTCGGACCAGATCTGGTCCGTGGAGTAGTCCGGGTCGGCCAGCAGTTTGGAAAAGGCATAGACGTTGATCTCGTTGGGCGTGCCCAGGGCGCTGTTCGAGCCGCGGCTGATGCGTCCGGCAGCGCCCGAGCATCCCATGCGCGCGGCGTGGCGAATGCGGTATTGCAAATAGTCCGGCAGGGCAAAGGGGATTTTCGACTGGCCCCAATATTCGCCCGCCAGATCGAACTCGACGATCTGGTCGCGCTCGCCCACGTTGCCGATCAACGGATTGTGCGGGTAGTACGGCTCCCAGTCCTGGGGCACGTCCTTGGTCATCACTCCCACGTCGAGATCGGGATAGGCGCGCAACGCATCGCCCAGCCATTGCAGCTCGTCGGGATTGTGCATGAAGGTCCGGATGCGCAGACTCTTGCCGCGCTCGGCGATTACCACCTGCCGCACCAGCGCGGTGACGAACCCGATGCGATCCACGGGTCGCGAGTGCAGTAGGTCCAGCAGCGGATTGCCCAGCGGCTCCAGGTCGAGGCACCATTGGCAGAAGCACGGCGCGTACCACAACTCCAGATCCGAGCTGCCGAACATCAGCATCACGCCGTCAGCGTCCGGGACCAGGTCCAGGCCGTCGCGGTAGGCCATGGTCCGCTCGTCCCAATAGGAGTCCTCGGGGTCGAAGCAGACCAGCAGCGGCGGCCGCGCCAGCTCGTGCGACCAGATGGTCGCGCCCAGCCCCAGCTCGTGGGCCTGGTCGATGATCCCGTTGAGCAGCTCGGGGCGCCAGGGGTCTTCGGTGAGTTCGTCGATGTCCATGATCAGCTCGTGGCTCAGTTGAACGTCGGTCACGCCGAACTCGAGCACGCGGTCCAACGTCTCCTCGATGTTCTGCGGATCAGCGTCGAGCATGATCCAGCCCACGTGCTCCAGCGGCCCCAGATCGTCGTCGTCGTCATCGTCGTCGACAGCGTCGTCGTCGCCATCGGCTGCATCGTCGTCAGCCGCATCGTCGTCGTCATCGCCGTCCTTGGATTCGCAGGCGGACAGCGCGACAACGCAGATCAGCACCAGGATCAAACATAGAAACATCGGCCGGACAATCTTCATCAGCCACCTCGAATTGAGCACCTCGGATTGAGCACCAAGGCACAGTATAGGTCACGCGAGCAAAAATATTAAAGTACTTGCTTTTGCATGCCGACCGTGACTCCCGATGTTACGAAACGTAATCCGGCTTGGGTTTATTTCCTGTCCTAATAAAGCCTATTTAATTGATAATGTTGCTATTGCCCTTCACTTTCATGACGATAATTACATCTAGTGATTGGCATCACAGATGCATCAAATGTTTAACGTGAGTTGTGAAGTGATCTCGAATCGGGCGAGATAGGCCGGATATCGAGGGGTCGCGTCACTTAAGCCTGGGGTGTTGAAGGTGACCTCGATGCAGAACTTGATCGAGCTGAACAATCCGGCAGTCCAGGCGCTGCTCGATAGTCTGCCGCAGGCGTTGGCGATCTGCGACAACGACTGCACGATCGTATTGGCCAATCGCGGGCTGCGCGAGCTGATCGGATCAGCCAGGCTCCAGGGGGCCGACCTGAGCAGCCTGCTGCCCGAGCTGTTCGACGACTTGAACGAGTTGCAGGGGCACGGACTGTCGGAATACGCGGAGCGTCCGGGAAACTGCGCCAAAGAGGTCTTTCTGTCCAAACAGGGGCGGCTGTTCTCGGCAAAGTGCGAGATGAGCCCTGTCGATGACTGGACCGACCGGCACGTGCTGATCAGCATCCGTGACAACACCGAGCATCTGGCACTGATCCGGCGGCTGATACAGTCCGACCGCCTGGCGCTGCTCGACCGCATTTGCAGCAACCAGCTGACGACGCTCTCGGAGATGATCGGCGACGTGTTGAGCCACGCCGGCCTGGCGTTGGTCACCAAGAGCGCGGACGCCTACAAACGTTGCGCCCAGGTCGCGCGGCACCAATTGTTGCGCGTGCGCCAGATCCTCGGCAGCCTCAAGGTTCTGTCCGCAGAGGTCGAACCGTCCGCAGAACCACTGCCGGTGAACAACGCCGTAACCTCTGCCTTGGGCGATTTGGACAAAGAAATCTCGCGCAGCAGGATCGCCGTCAGGACTTTGGTCGAGCCCGAGGCGTGCAGCCTGCTGCCCGACGAGCTGCTGACAACGGTCCTACTGCACCTGCTGCGCAACGCGCTGGAGGCCTCGCAGGAGGGCGAGCAGGTCCACCTTGAGGCGCGCAGCGTGAGCCGCCAAGAGGCGCTGGGAATCGTCGCGTCCCATCGCCCTACTCCCACCGCGGCCGCGATGCTCGAACGGCTGGAGTCGCTCGAATCCTCCGCGCCGCCGCTGACCATCATCAGCGTGCGCGACGCGGGCATGGGGATCGAGGAGCAGGATCTGGAACGGATCTTCGAGCCGATGTTCAGCACCAAGCGCTCTGCCGCGGCGGGCGGGCTGGGTCTGACCGTGGCCGCCCGGATCATGGAACGCGCGGGCGGCGCGATCCTCGTAGACTCGCTGCCCGGCAGCGGCTCGACCTTCAGCGCGATCCTGCCGCAACAGCCGGGCCTGCGGCTGCGCGACGACGCCCCGTTGATCGAACTCGAGCGCTTGCGGCGCGTGCTCGCCGGGGCGCGGGTCGCCCAAACCAAGCTGTTGCTGGTGGCCGCGGCGAACCAACGCTCGGCAGCGCTGTACGACTGCCTACGATCGGCCGGATACCGGGTGCTCGCGGCCGACGATCTTGATAAGGCCGCCATTTCGGCCCTGCGCGGCGGTTTCGACCTGGCGTTGATCGAAAAGGGCTTGATCAACGACGAGCACCTGGCCCAGGGCTCCGAGGCGCAGCGGACCATCTTCAGCCGACCGTGTCTGCTGCTGCAAAACGAACGGTCGAACGGCGACGACGCAACGTTGGACCTCGACCCCTCCACGATCAAGGGCGAGATCCCCTACCCCTGGCAGATCGACAAGCTGTTTGAGCAGCTGCGCGAGACCCTGCAGGCCTGACCAATCGCCGTAGCTGTTGGCCCAAGCCGTTGCGGCGTGTAAAATTCGGGTCCAAATGCGCACGACGAAATGATGAACCTGCTGGCACGCGAGACCACGCGCGCACTGTTGCGCGGAATGCACCTGGGCGAACGAGTACTCCTGGGGCCGTTGACGCCCAGACTGCGTACGCCCAGCAGCATCGTCCAGATGTGGGAAAAGGCCTCGCTGCGCCACTACCAGCCGATCCGCGAGGTGCTGCCGCTGCCGGTGCTGATCGTGCCGCCCTTGATGGTCCAGCCGACGATCTTCGATTTACGCGCCGGACACTCGATGATCCAGTACCTGATGGAGGCCGGCCTCGACGTCTACCTGATCGACTTCGGCATTCCCAAGCCCGAGGACCGCACGATCACGGTCGACGACTACGTCACCGACTTCATCCCCAGCGCCATGCGGCGGATTGCCGAGCTCTCGGGCAGCAGCGAGCTGAGCCTGGTCGGCTGGAGCATGGGCGGGATCATGAGCTACCTGGCCTGCGCGCTGTACGCCGATGAGAATCGCGTGCGCAACCTGGTGACCCTGGGCAGTCCGGTCGACTTCTCGCAGATGTTTCCGTTCAACATTCTGGCGACCCTCGGACAGCTGCCGCTGCAAATCTTCGTCGACGTCGTGGGCAACATCCCGCCGATTCTGACGATCAACGGCTTCCGGCTGATCTCGCCGGCGACCACCGTTTGGCGCTACGTGGAGCTGGCGCTGAACTACTGGGACCGCGAGTGGGTCGCGGGCTACGAGTCGATCAACGACTGGGTCGGGAGCTTCATCCCCTACCCGGCAGAGGCGTTCAAGCAGTTCGTCCAGGACTTCATCATCGAGGACAAGCTGCGCGGCAAGCGGCTGAAGATCGGCGGCCGGATCGTCGACCTGGGCCATATCCCCAGTTCGGTCCAGGTCTTCTCGGGGACCAAGGACAAGATCGCGCCGCGGGCCAGCGTCGAGGCGGTACGCACGATGCTGCCCGAGGCCGCGCAGATTATCCTCGAACAGGTGCCCCTGGGGCACATCGGGATGGTCGCGGGAAGCGAGGCGCCGGTGCTGGTTTGGGACCGCATCGCCGACTTCCTCTGCGAACGCTCGCAGGCCCGATCCAGCGGACGCGGCAAGAGCGGCTTGAAATCAAAATAATCCAGTTATTTCACAGCAACATGTCTAATAAAGCATATTGACATCCCCCTGCTGGGTCCGCTAATAAGTACATTCAATCGTTTGTCGGGAAAACCCTGCGAAGACTATTTACCAAAAGAATAAAGCAGCAATTCGTCGTCGCCTTAAAAGGGGGTCAACAAGCACGGCGACCAGCGGCAAAAATTTAACAAATAGAGTCTCAGGCACGCCTCAAATAAGAAGGAGGAGTGACTTAACATGAAAGTTACCCGCAGAAAATTCATCACGGTATCGGGCGCGGCCAGTGTCTTGGTCCTCGCCGGGATGCCTGGCGTCAACGTCTCGAACGTCTACGCCTACAGCGCCAAAATGGGCAAGCTCGCCGGCACCACTGAGAGCACGTCGATCTGCCCCTATTGCGGAGTCGGCTGCGGCCTGATCGTGCATTCGCGCGCGGTCAACGGCAGGCTTACGGTGATCAACGTCGAGGGCGACCCCGACCATCCGATCAACGAAGGCTCGCTGTGCAGCAAAGGCTCCGCGATCTACCAGATCGCCAACAACCCCAATCGGGCCCGACTTGAAAAGGTCGAGTATCGCGCTCCGGGCGCGACCAAGTTCAAGAAGGTCAGCTGGGACTGGGCACTTTCGCAGATCGCCCAGCGCGTTAAAAAGACGCGCGACGAATCGTGGAAGACGCACAACGACAAGGGCCAGGTGATCAACCGCACCGAGGCGATCGCCAGCCTCGGCGGCGCGTCGCTGGACAACGAGGAGTGCTTCCTGCTCTCCAAGTTCATGCGCGCGCTGGGAGTCGTCTACTTAGAACATCAGGCCCGAATATGACACTCTTCCACTGTCGCCAGTTTGGCGGAGTCATTCGGAAGAGGCGCGATGACGAATCACTGGATCGACCTCCAGCATTCGGACGTCGTATTGATCATCGGCAGCAATGCCGCGGAAAACCATCCGATCAGTTTTAAGTGGATCACCCGCGCCATGGAAAAGGGCGCTAAGCTGATCAACGTCGATCCCCGTTTCACCAGGACCAGCGCTAGATCCGATATCTACGCACCGCTGCGTTCGGGCACCGACGTCGCCTTTGTCGGCGGCATGATCAACTACGTGCTGCAGAACAACCTGCAACACGGGGACTACGTCAAGCACTACACCAACGCATCGTACCTGATCGATCCCAAGTACTCGTTCGACGAGGGCATCTTCTCGGGCTTTGACGAGTCCAAGCGCAGCTACAACGACAAGGCCAGCTGGCAGTACCAGCTCGACGCCAACGGCGTACCCAAGCGCGACATGACGCTCAGCGATCCCAACTGCGTCTGGAACCTGCTCAAGGAGCACTTCAGCCGCTACGACGCGGCCACGGTCAGCGCGATCACCGGCTGCCCCCAGGACACCTACGTCGAGGTGTGCAAGACCTTCGCCTCCACCGGCAAGTCCGACAAGGTGGCCACGATCATGTACGCCATGGGCGCTACCCAGCACACCTACGGCACGCAGAACATTCGTTCCTACGTGATCCTGCAACTGCTGTTGGGCAACATCGGACGCGCCGGCGGCGGTATCAACGCTCTGCGAGGCGAGAGCAACGTCCAGGGTTCGACCGACATGTGCCTGCTGTTCCACATCCTGCCCGGCTACCTCAAGTGCCCGCAGGAAGCGGACCAGACCCTCGACGGCTATTGCAAGACCTACTACGAGGGGAAAAACTTCGATCCCAAGAGCGCCGACTGGTGGAGCAACGGCCGCAAATACACGGTCAGCATGCTCAAGGCGTTCTACGGCCCCAATGCCACCGCTGACAACCAATTCGGATATTCCTGGCTGCCCAAGCGCGGCGGCAACTACTCGCACATCAGCCTGTTCGAGGCGATGGACGAAGGCAAGATCAAGGGCGCTTTCTTCTTCGGTCAGAACCCCGCGGTCGGCGGCCCCAACGCCGAGCTGGAGCGCAACGCGCTTTCCAAACTCGATTGGATGGTGGCGGTCGACCTCTGGGAGACCGAAACGTCCGTGTTCTGGAAGCGCGAGGGCGTCAACCCGCGCGAGATCAAGACCGAGGTCTTCAGGCTGCCGGCAGTGGCGAGCATGGAGAAAGAGGGTTCGATCTCCAACTCCGGACGCTGGGTGCAGTGGCGTTACAAAGCAGGCGACGCCCTGGGCGACGCCATGGACGACGCCTGGATCGTGCACCGGCTCTACGGCGAGATCAAGAAGCTCTACACCGCGGACAAGGGTCCGTTCGCCGATCCGATCATCAACCTCTACTGGCCCTACGGCGACGACCACGGCCACGTGGACATCCACCGCGTAGCCAAAGAGATCAACGGCTACGACGTGGCCACGGGCGAGCAGTTCTCCAGCTTCGGCAAACTCAAGGCCGACGGTTCCACCGCCTCGGGCAACTGGCTGTATTGCGGCTCGTACACCGAGAAGGGCAATATGATGGCCCGCCGCGGTAAAAAAGATCCCAGCGGCATCGGGCTCTACCCCGATTGGACCTGGTGCTGGCCGATCAACCGCCGGATCATCTACAACCGCGCATCAGTCGATCTGGACGGCAAACCGTGGGATCCGGACAAAGCAGTCATCAGCTGGAACCCCGATACCAAGAAGTGGGTCGGAGACGTGCCCGACGGCGGTTGGCCGCCGATGAATCAGGACAACACGCGCTATCCGTTCATCATGAAGAACGAGGGCGTGGCCCGACTGTTCGGCATGGGCCTGGCCGATGGACCGTTCCCCGAGTTCTACGAGGCAATGGAAAGCCCGGCCATCAATAAGCTGCACCCCAACGTGCAAAACAGCCCGGCGGTCTACGTCTATGCCGGAGGCTCCGGCAAGTTCGCCGACCCCAAAGATTTCCCGTACGTGGCGACAACCTACCGCGTCTCCGAGCACTGGCAAGCCGGCGCGATGACCCGCCACCTGCCGTGGCTGGCCGAGCTGATGCCCGAGGTCTTCGTCGAGATGAGCCAGGAGCTGGCCAAGGTCAAGGGAATCGAAAACGGAGAGCTGGTGAAAATCTGGAATCCGCGAGGATCGATGATCGCCAAAGCCTGCGTGACCAGCCGCTTCAAACCGTTAAACATCGACGGCAATATGGTCGAGCAAGTCGGGATTCCCTGGCATTGGGGCTTCTGCGGCGTATGTAGCGGCGACTCGGCCAATGTCTTGACTCCGCACGTGGGCGACGTAAACACGCGCATACCTGAGTTCAAGACGTTCCTCGTCGACCTCAAAAAGGTATGAGGGGGGAGTTACAATGGCCAAAATGATGCTCATCGACACCAGTAAGTGCACGGCGTGCCGCGGCTGCCAAGTCGCATGCAAGCAGTGGAACCAAAACAAAGCCGTGAAGACCACCTTCACCGGCACCTACCAAAATCCGCCCAAGGTCGACGGCGACACCTGGACGATGGTCAACTTCAAGGAGGTCCCCAACGGCGCCGACTACGGCATCAACTGGATCTTCACCAAGCAACAGTGTCGACACTGCGCCGATCCCTACTGCCGTTACGGCACCAAGGCCGGCGACGCGAGTTCCGAGTCGATCATCAAAGACGAGGCGACCGGCGCGATCTTGTTCACCGACAAGAGCAAGGGCGAGAGCCTCGAGAGCGTGTTCGGCAGCTGCCCCTACGGCATCCCCACGGCGCGCAAAGACGGCACGCTGGTCAAGTGCAACCTGTGCATCGACCGGATCAGCGACGGCTTGTTGCCTGCCTGCGTGCAGGCCTGCCCCACGGGTACGCTGACCTTCGGCGACAAAGACGCGATGCTGGCCAAGGCCAAGGCACGTCTGGCGAAAGTCAAGGCCCAGTACCCCAAGGCCAAGCTCTATCCGGACGACGACACGCACGTTAAATGGATTTTAGTCTCAGACGAGTCCGACCATTTTTCCTAGGTCGGCGACGAGCGACGATTAAAATTGGGCCCCGGGCGACCGGGGCCCTTTTTGCAACTTGGAGCTACCCCGAGGCCGTTCGCAGATCGGTCCGTCGAGTCGGGGCCTGACTAAGCGATTGCGATCTGATACAAGTTTCTCAGGGAGGCGCGCAATGCTGTACAGAATATCGTTGATCGTGGTCCTGTCGCTGATCGCGTGCACGGCCGCCTCGGCTGCCGAGCATCCGTTCGAGGGGCAGTACCTGCTCGTGGGTTCGCAAGCCCAGCTGCTGAATCCCGGCGTGTTGCACGTGCAGATTTTCTACAACCCGACGTGCAGCAACTGCCACCTGTTTCACAAGTATTCCCACGGCGCGTTCGAGCAGTTCGCCGGCCGCGTCGAGTTTTCGTGGGTGCCCTACGTCCACGGCAGCGAAGGTCTGGAGGCGATCCGGCTGGTGCTGGTCGCCGCGCAGCACGGCAAGGAGCAGGAAGCCCTGGAGCGGCTGTTTAAAGCCAGGTTCGTCTCCCAGGTCGATATCGACGACCGCGAGATCCTTAACCTGATCGCCGAGCAATGCGGTTTGCAACAACAGTACGCAAGCCAGCGCAACGCACCGTACGTTGAGCAGCGCCTGGAAGAGGCCAAGGACCTATCCGAGAAACTGCTGGTCGAGCGCACCCCGAGCATCTGGGTCGAGCAGGTGTTGCAGATCAACTCAGGAACGTGTAAATGCCAGGGCGACGAGCTACCCGCCGTCGTAGTCCAAACGCTGAACAACCTGATCGCCTATCGTCAACAGAAAGGGATCGACAAGTGAAAGAAGATAACGGCCTCACGGCCGACAGCATTGACAAGCAGATCCTCGAGCCCGGAGCGCATTGCTTTGATCCGTCGGGCATGCAGCAGGCCTGCGAGGCGCACCGCGGCACGGCCTACGCCTCGGACGACCTGCTGGACACCCTGGTGGCCATCGAGCAGCTCTACGAGCAGCTCGGCGATCCGGTAAAGGGCGGCGAGGCCTTTGAGTTGCCGCTCGAGCAGGCCCGCCTCAGGCTCGACGAGGGATTCCATTTGCTCGACCCGCGTAAGGTCGAGTGGGACGAGAAGCTGCTTGGCGAACACATGTTGCGTCTGGCGAAGTTCTTTGCAAAGCGCGACCCGGATCGCGCACACATGCTCACCGCCTTGACCGAGAGGTTGGAAAACGGCACCGAGCCGGTCCTGCCCTGGCTGTACGAACAGACGCCGCTGGACCACACGGCGCTGGAGCGCCGCGCGGCCGAACTGTACCTGCCCGAGGAGATGGTCATGTTCCTAGGCGATCACCTCGCGCGACCCGCGCTGCTGGCTTGCGCCCGCAGGCTGGCCGATCTGGTCGACCTCAAGGTCTGGCTGCGCGGCACCTGCCCGATCTGCGGCAACGCCCCGGGACTGGGCGCGCTCAACCCCGAGGAGGGGGCGCTTGTGCTGCGCTGCTCGCACTGTCGCTTCGTCTGGAACTTCCAGCGCATCCTCTGCCCGGCCTGCGACAACGAGGATCACAAGAAACTGAAATACCTCACGGCCGAGAACGACTCACCGCACCGCATCCACGCCTGCGACGAGTGCCGCAGCTACGTTAAGGTGCTCGATTATCGTAAAGCGCGGCAGGACGTGTTGTGGTTCCCCGAGGTCGAGGACGCGGCCACGATCTACCTGGACCTGCTGGCCCGACAGGAGGGATACGAACGGCTTTAGCCTGGATTATCCAAAGACGATCTCGTAGCAGCGGGCAAGATTGCTTTTGATCTGCGGGCCGACCAGCTGCACGCTGACGTCGGCCGGTCCCTCGTGCAGCACCTTGAGAAACGGATCGCGGACCTCGATCAGCCGCCGGCCGTCGGGTTGGTCGATCAGCACGGCCGGCTTCTCGATCAGCGCTCCGCTGATGTTGTCTTTGACCACCACGGTGCAATCCTCGCCGGAGAAGACGCCCAACTGCCCCACATGGTTATGGACGCCGACGTAGACCGCTATGTTGCCGTCGTCCTCCATCGCGAAGCCGTCGATGTAGACGCGGTCCGCCTCGTCGAAGCGCTCGATGTCCACCGGGAAAGCGCTGCGTAACGCGGGCGGGATCAGCAGCAGCAGCATGATCGCCACGACGGCGACCGCGCCGATCGTCGCGTAGAACCCGACCTTGCGCAGCCACCATTTGATCGCCGCTTGGAACGCTTGTTCCTGGGCGTCCTGATCGCGCTGGATGTCGTCTTTGATCTCGGCCATCCGTTTTTTCGCCAGCCTAAGCGACATCAGATCCTCACTGCGGTCAGTCCGATTAAGTCAATACATCGATTCGCGGCCGGGCTGTCAAGGTCGACTTAAGCCTCGGACCGGCCCTCGCGGTGAAACAGCAGACGCTCGAAACGCACCAGTCCCTGGGCAAAGGTGCGGGTGAGCACCAGGAATCCTAGGAAAAACAGTTGGCGCTTGCGCGGGATGTGGCGCACGATGCGCCACCAACGCGCAGGGTTGAGGTAGAAGCTGCGAAACGCACCCTTAACCAGGCCGCGCAGCTCGTCGGGCTCGACCTCGCTGAGCTGAAAGTCGGCCATCTTAGGGTCGAAGTAGTTGCTGGCCTCGAGGCTGATCAGTTCGCCGCGTCCCCGCTCGCGCAGGATTTCGGCCAGCCGCGTGCCGTGGAACGGGTGCACGATGAAAAAACTCGCCGAGTGCGCGCTGCTTTTTCGCGCGAAGTCCAGAGTACGCTGCATCTGCTCACGGGTCTCGTCGGGAAACCCGAGCATGAAAAACAGGTGGGTCATGATCCCGTGGCGCACCAGCAGCTCGACGTTCTCGCGGGCTCGCTCCAGTTGCAGGTTCTTGCCGATGAAGCGTTGCATCTGCGCATCGCCGCTCTCGATGGCCACCGAGACCTTGTAGACCCCGGCGCGCGCCATCAGCTTGATCAGCTCCGGGGTCAGCAAATCGCCGCGCAGGCCGTTGGAGTAGTTCATCGCGATTTTCCAGCCGCGGTCGATGATCCCCTGGTAGATCGCGGCTGCGCGCTCGCGGTCGAGGTTGAAAATGTCGTCGATGAATTGCAACTCGCGCACGCCGTGATCGGTGATCAGCCGCTCGATCTCGCCCAGCACGTTGGGCGCGCTGCGCGCGCGGAAGCGCTTGCCGAACATGTTGTGGCAGTAGATGCAGCGATAGGGGCAGCCGCGGCTGCTGAACATCACGAAGTACTCGGGGTACTTGCAGATGAAACCCTGGCGCTTCTCTTGCCAGTAGTCCGGAATCCGGGCCAGGTCCCAGGCCGGGTACGGCAGCTCGTCGAGCTGCTCCACAAAAGGGCCGTGGGGGTTGATTTGCGGCTCGCCGTCACGACGGAAGGCGACCCCGGCCAGATCGTCCAGCGGCCGGTCGTTGCGCAGCCGATCGAGCAGCTCGGGCAGCACCAGCTCGCCCTCGCCGAGCACCAGCGCGTCGACCCGCTCGTCGGCCAGGGCCTGCTGGGGCAGGATCGAGGCGTAGGAACCGCCGATCAACACCTTGGTTTGCGGCGATCCGTCTTTGACGGCCGCGGCCAAACGGTGGATCGCCTCGGACTCGTAGCTCAGGCCGGAGAACCCGACGAACTGCGGCTTTTCGCGCCCCACGCGCTGGATCAACGCGGCCTCGCTCTGCCCTTTGAGCCGCAGGTCCACGACCGCGATATCGTCCCAGCCGTGCTCGCGCAGCACCGCCGCGAGATAGAACACGCCCAGGGGCGGAGAGACGTCGATACCGAAAGCCTGGTCGGGCTTAACGAAGATAATACCGTTCATTGAATGAAAATCAGCCGGAGCCGAAGCCCTTGGTCCTGATGAAGGGCTCTACCAATTGAGGGTCGAATTGGGTCGCGGCGTTGCGGCGCAGGATGGTCAGCGACTGCTCTGTGGACAGCGCCGCACGATAGGGCCGATCGGAAGTCATTGCGTCGAAGGCGTCGCAGATCGAGAGTATCCGCGCGCCCAGCGGGATATCCTCCATGGACAGCCCGTCGGGATAACCCGAGCCGTCGAACAGCTCGTGGTGGTGGCGGATGATCAACGAAACGCGCTTGAACTGCGAGATCGGCTCGACGATCTTCTGGCTGATCAGCGGGTGCGACTTGATGACCTCGTACTCCTCGCGGGTCAGGCCGCTGGGCTTGTTGAGGATCGATTCCTTGATGCCGATCTTACCGATGTCGTGCAGCAGTCCGGCGAGGTGGATCTCGACCTGCTCGCGTTCGGAAAGCCCGATGATCTGCGCCACGGCCAGCGAATCCTCGGCCACGCGGCGGCTGTGGCCCTCGGTGTACTTGTCCTTGGCCTCGAGGCTGTATACCAGGCTCTGGATCACGTTGACCAGCAGCTGCTGCTTCTCCTGGGTGCGCAAATGCACGGCCAGGGTGCGGTTGCGGATGCTCTTCTTGAAATCGCGCCGCAGGTCGAAGTAGCGCTGGTTGATGCGCCGTTTCTCCAGCGCCCGCTTTACCGACAGCAGGATGTCCCAATAGTGGAACGGCTTTTGGATGTAATCGAATGCGCCGAGCTCCAGCGCCCGATTGGCCACCTCGACACTGGGATAGGCGGTGACCAAAATCACGTCAACGCTCTCGTCGAGGGACTTTACTTTGGAGAGGATCTCAAATCCGTCGATCCCCTTCATCTTCACCGCGCTGATCACCACCGAGGTCGGCTGGCTGGCGAACAGATCGACCGCCTCCGGGCCGCCGACAGCCTCGATCACCTCGTAACCCTCGGACTCGAGGATCGCCACCAGGCTCTCGCGAACCTCGCTCTCCTCGTCGATGACCAGAATGCTCTCCGACGATCCGCTCAGGAATTCATCAGGATGCTTGATCTTTTGTTCGTCGCCGGGCATTACCATCGTATTGGCCTCTCAACCTACGATTGTACCCTCGTATTGCGTAAGCATTCAATGAGAAAGCGAACCTGCGTGTCGGCTTACTCTGGATAATTATAAGGATTAAAGCCTGAGAGGTTCGAGCAGATCGTCCAGATCCTCGGGCAACGCACCGGGATCGAGCTCGCGGCGCTCGCCCCCGACGTTGCACGCCAGAACGCGCGGCGGGCCCGTGGAACGGCCGGCGTTGCCGTAGCGCAACACGATCTGCGCGGCCAGCTCGAGCTGTTCGGCCGAGGGCTCGCCCCTGATTACGGCCAGCGGACCGGGGAAGTTCTGCGGGTCCAGCTCCCAATCCGCGGCCTGCTCCAGCGCCTCGATCATCTGGTTCTCGCGGTCGTTGCGCGCCACGACCAGGTGCACGCCCGCTCCCAACATGAAGTGCCGACCGCGCTTGAGCAGTTCCAGGTCGTCCAGGGTGATCCGCTGCTGATGCTCCAGTAGGTAGCGCGTTTTGCGCGCGTGGTTGGGATCGGTCAGCAGGCAGCCGCCCGCCGGGTTGGCAAACCCCTCGATGCCCCATTGTCCGGTGAGCTCGAACTGCTGCTTGCGCCCCCTGCCCGTGATCGAGAGCAGCCGCGAGCGGTCGACCCAGCCGCGTTGCTCGGGCACGGTGGGCTCAAGCAGAGCGGCGCACAGCGGGCGCAGCAGGTATCCGCGTAGCCCCGACTCGCGCTCCACAATGTGCATTGCATCGCGGCGTTGGCTCATCGGCCGCTGCCCGAGCACCTCGCCGGTGATCAACCAGTCCGCGCCCAGCGGCCCCATCAGCTCCGCCGCACGGCGCAAAAACGCGATCCGGCAATCCAGGCAGGGGTTGAAGTTCTTGCCCATCCCGTGACGCGGATTGCGCAGGATCTCGAGGTACTCCAGACCGAAGGCGACCACCCGCAGCTCCACGCCCAGCGTGCCGCAGAGCTTCTCGATCGTGGGCTCGGCCCGATCAGCGCGATAGCGGCCGCTGAAGAACGGCGTAACAAAGTGCAGGGCGATTACGTTGATCCCCTGGTCGAGCATCAGCTTGACCGCGACCACGCTGTCCAGCCCGCCGGAGAACAACGCCAGGCAGGTGCGCGCGGCCGAAGCCGATGTGTCGTCTGGTTTCATAATACGTTCAGCCCGCCGGGCTCAACCCTGGTTGGCCTTGAGCGCCTCGGCCTGGAAATAGGTGATCAGCGGATCGATCACCTGGTCCAGTCTCCCCTCCATTACTTCGCCCAGGCGATAGAGGGTCAGACCGATGCGATGATCGGTCAGTCGATTTTGGGGGAAGTTGTAGGTGCGGATCCGCTCCGAGCGGTCGCCGCTGCCGACCTGGCTGCGGCGGTTTGCGGCGATCTCTTGATGCTGCTCCTGCGCCGCGCGGTCGAACAATCTGGAACGCAGGATCTTCAGCGCCCGCGCCTTGTTCTTGTGTTGGCTTTTCTCGTCCTGGCAGGTAACAACCAACCCGCTGGGCAAATGCGTGACGCGCACCGCCGAGTCGGTGGTGTTGACGCTCTGCCCTCCGGGCCCGGACGAGCGGTAGACGTCGAAGCGCAGGTCGCCCTCGGCAATCTTGACGTCGACCTCGTCGGCCTCGGGCAGAATCGCCACGGTACAGGCCGAGGTGTGGATGCGACCCTGCGACTCGGTCTCCGGGACGCGCTGTACCCGATGCACACCCGACTCGTACTTCATCCGCGAGTAGACCCGCTTGCCGTGCATCTGACAGATCACCTCTTTGAGGCCGCCGATGCCCGTTTCGTTGGCCGAGAGCACCTCGATCTTCCAGCGGCGCTCTTCGGAGTAACGCGTGTACATCCGCAGCAGGTCCGCCGCGAACAACGCCGCCTCCCCGCCTCCGGTGCCCGCGCGGATCTCGAGGATCACGTCCTTCTCGTCCAGCGGATCTGTGGGCAGCAGCAGCATTCGTAAATCGTGCTCGACCTTGGTGCGCTGCTCTTTGAGTTGCTCGACCTCTTCCTGGGCCAGCTCGCGGATCTCCGGATCGGAATCCTCGCGCAGCACCTCGGCCTCCGCCAGGCGGGCATCGACCTGCTTCCAGACGCGGAAGCCCTGAACGATCGGCTCGAGGTCGGAGTGCTCCTTGCCCAGCCGCCGCAGCTCCTTGAGATCGGAGATCACCGCCGGGTCGGACAACTGCTGGTTGACCTCCTCGTAGCGCTGTTCGACCTCGTGCAGCTTGGATAGCATCTCAGCCCCCGGCCGGCTCGCCGGCGACGCCGGAGAGCGCCTGCTGATAATCATCGAAAGTCTGCTCGGATTTCTCGCCGCCGGACTCGCCGACCTGCTCGCGCCACAGCACCTTGCGTAAGGCGATCAGTGCGATCTCGACCTGATCGTCGGTCGGCTCGCGGGTCGTGAGGTGCTGGAACCAGATCCCGGGCAGCACCAGCAACCGCAGCAGCCGGTTGTCCTCATGCTTGCCCGCGAGCTGAGTCACCTCGTAGGCGATCCCGGCGATCGGGATCAACAGCGGCAGCTTGATCAGAATGTAGATCAGGTGGCGCAGTACCTGGTGCATCTCGGGCAGTTTGGGCAGCAGCACGAACGAGGCCGAAAAAAGAATGATCGACACCGAAAGCACAAGCATCAGAAAACTCGTGCCGCAGCGCGGGTGCAAGGTGCCGTAGTCGTGCGCACTGTGCGGCGTCAGCGGCCGTCCCGCCTCGTAGGTGAAGATCGACTTGTGCTCCGCGCCGTGATACTCGAACACGCGGCGAATGTCCTTGAGGAAGCTGATCCCCCAGACGTAGGCCAGGAAAAAGACGAACTTGATCAGACCGTCAACCAGATGAAACCAGCCGCTGTCCACGTCGAACGCCCCGCCGCCCAATCGACCGAGCAGCGCGGTTATCACGTGCGGCAGCACCATGAACAACAAGATCGCCAGGCCCAACGAGAACGCCACCGTTCCAATCAGCGCCAAGGTGCTCAGCGCGCCGTCGGGCTGCTTTTCGCCAAGGTCCGCCGCGTCGCCCTTGCGCTGGGCCTCGGCCTCGGCCTCGGCGATCGCCGCCTGGTTGGCCGAGAAGGTCAACGCGGATACGCCGTTGGTCATCGATTCGATCAGCACCACCGTTCCGCGTAGAAACGGCCAGCGCAGGAATTTGTACTTGTGAGAAATCCCGATCCACTGTTGTTCGCGCACGACGATCTTGCCGTCCGGACGGCGCACGGCCATGGCCAACGATCCGGGAGAGCGCATCATCACGCCCTCGATGATCGCCTGGCCGCCGACCTTGATCTTCTTGCCCGCGACTGCGTCACAGGGAGACTGTGGCATCCAACCCTCCAGATAAACCAACCCCGCCGCGATCGCGGATCGGGCGGGGCTGAAGGAGGCTATCTACCTCTTGACGTAGTCTTTGCCGTACTTGCGCTGGAAGCGCTCCACTCGTCCGGCCGAGTCGATCAATTTCTGCTTGCCGGTGAAAAACGGATGGCACTCGGAGCAGATGTCGAGCTTAATCTCTTTGATCGTCGAACGGGTCGTAAAGCTGTTGCCGCAGACGCAGGTCACCTGGCACTTTTCGTACTCGGGATGTATGTCCTTTTTCATCGCTTACCCTCGGTCTTCAAGAGGGCAAACTATATAGCAGAACGCGGCCCTTAACTCAAGTCGGGAGAACTCCCGCGTTCAATATCAGTCGATCGTCGCGCTGTAGCTTAGGTCGGTAAACAGGCAGAACGTCTCGTCGTCCTGTCCGCAGGGCAGCGCCGTGACCTCGCCCAGCACCAGCCCGCCGAAGTCGGGAATCGGGAAACTGCCGATGGCGTCGTTGATCACCGGCAACAATTCCTCGATCAGGTAGCCCACCACCGTGCCGATCTCGTCGAGTTCGGCCTCGACCCGATTCTGGATCGTTACCAGCTCGATGCCCACCTCGCCGAATTCGACCGACAGCTCGCCGCTGACAACGTCGAGTCCCGCGGCGATTGAGGCGTCCAACACAACGATCATCGCCACCTCGGGGTCCTCTCCCTCAGGCTGCGCGATGAACTCGACGTGATAGCCGAACAGCTGTACGGACAGCAGGTCTTCCTTGAGCTTCTCGCTGCCGGGCCGGGCGATCGGCGACACTGTCGGCGTGAGCACCAGCGTAATCGGCGTATCCGGGTCGTAGTAGTCGAAGCCCTCGATCAACGGCTCGAGCCCGCCGGCCGTAAGGTCGATGTACAGCCCGCTGCCGAAATCGATTCGATCGGTGAACTCGTAGTTGAACAAACCATTGCGCACGACCTGGGCCAGCGCCTGGTTGAAAATATCGTCGGTCAGGCAGACCGCGGCGTCGAATGCTCCGCCGCCGGGCATCGTACCGGTCAGGTCGGGCAGCGTTCCGTCGGTAAACAGAAACTGCGGCAGCAGCGGCGCCTCGGGATCGACCACGCTGGTGGTGAACGATCCGGCCAGCACCAAGCTGGTGCCCGCGCTGTCGGTGATCAATTCGCCGGCCGGCAGCTCGATGTTGAAATCGTCGAACGAGAAGCTCAGTTCCAGGTCCCCGAGGAAATCGTCGAGAATCGGCTCGATGGCGTCGATCAGGATCGGCTTGACGTAGTCGATGAGCCAATCGGCGATCATGTCGCTGAACGGATCGATGATCCAGGTGAACGCGCCCAGCCCCGAGATCGAGAGGTTGTCGATTTGGATATCAACGTCGCTATCTTCGATCACCACCTGGATGCCCGATTCCGAGATCGTGATCTGCGGCTCGATCGTGGCGGTGATGGCGTCGGCCGTGACCGTGGCGGTGATGAAATCGTCGGTGTCCGAACAGGAGATATCCAGGCCCACCGAGATCTGCGGATTGTAGAGCACCGCGCTGAGCACCAGCCCCGAGGTCGTGGAGTCGATGTCGATCTCGGGCACGGGGATCGTGGTCGGCTCGGTGATGTTGGCCTCGGCGTCGCACTCCAGCAGCCAGAGGTTGATGTGGTAATTCCAGATCGGATTCTGCGCGAACGCCAGGGCCTCGAGGTCCATATCCTCGATGAACTGCTCAATCATCTGCTCCAGCGCGTCGAAGCCCGTGTCGTTGACCCGCGCCAGAGCCGCCTCGTCGACCACCGCGTCGATCGCGTGTTGGCCGCCGATGATCGCGGTAATCCGGTCGCGGCCAATCCGCTTTACGCCCGCCTCGGCGAGGATCGGCATGAACCCGTGGTTTGCCGGCGTGTCCAGCGTGGCCGCGAAGTTGCCCTCGACCAGCGGGTAGGTCTCGCCGTTGAGCGTCACCTGGTCGCCCTCGAAATTTCCGACCTCGCCCGTGACGTGCACGGTCAGCTCGTCGATAAACGCGCCGTCGGCCGGAGTGAGAATCGTGACTACCGGCAGGTTCTCGAGATAATCATCGTCATCGTCGTCATCGTCATCATCATCGTCGTCGTCATCGTCGTCGTCGTCGCCTCTATCGCCGCCGCGGTCGTCATCTTTATCGTCCGATCCGCAGGAGGCCAGCGCCAACGTCAGCAACAGACACAAGAAGATAAATGAAATGCGTCTCATCTCTTCACTCCTCGACAGGCCGCGATTGGGCCCGTCTCCCCGCCATTTAGTCGTCTAGGCCGCCTATCTTTATTGTCTCTCCGGCGAACTGGGCTGTCAAACGCCGACATTACGGTCTTACCAAACGCTCGGACGTAACAAGGCCTACCTGCTATTCGACAATCTGTAGGCGGTCAGCGCGGCTTGGATCACCTCTTTGACCGGGACCGAGTGTTCGTCCGCAGCGCGGCAACAGTCGTCGAACTCCGGGTGGGCGTTGAGCACCTCGCCCGAACGGGTGATCCCGAGCTTAACCCGCAGCGTGCCATAGGCCGTGTGCACCTCGACGCTGCTGCGGGCCAGTACATTGCGCTCCACCGCGTACGAACGTACTCCCAGGGCGGTGGTCTCGCGCAGTAACAGCTCGCGCGCTTGGTCGGCCACAGCCTCGGGACAGATCACCTGAACCCACAGCCCGGGCCGTCCCTTCTTCATGGTCACCGGCGCGTAGATCACGTCGTAGGCGCCCGCTTCGAGCAGCCGCTGGGTGAGCGTTTGGCACAGCTGGGGATTCATGTCGTCCAGGTTGGTCTCGATCGCCACCGCGGCCTGGGGAAACTGCTCGTCCAGCGCCTCGCCGATCATCACCCGCACCACGTTGGGCAGGCCGCCCTCGTCGCGCGAGCCAGCGCCGTAGCCCACCGACTCCAGACGCATTCGCGGCAAGCGTTCGAACGAGTCGACCAGGGTCTGCGCCAGGGCCGCGCCCGTGGGAGTCACGCGTTCGCCGGGCAGGTCCTCGCGCATGATCACCGGCAGGCCGCACAGCAACTTCGCCGCGGCCGGAGCAGGCATCGGCAGCTCGCCGTGTTGGCAGTTCACGCTGCCCGATCCCAGCGGCAGGCTGCCGCACCAGATGCGTCGCACGCCAAGCTCATGCAAACCCAGGCAGACTCCGACCACGTCGATCAGCGCGTCGTCCATGCCGACCTCGTGGAAGTGCACACGGCTGAGCTTTTCGCCGTGCACCGCGGCCTCGGCCCGCGCCAGATTGTTGAAAACAGCCAGCGCCTTGCGCTCCACAGGACGCGGCAGGTCCGCGGAACGGATGATCGCGTTTAACTGCTCCAGGTTGCGGTGCTTTCGTTGCGAGGCCAGCCGCACCTTGATCGTCCGGGCGCTGATCGCGCCGCGGTGGGTGCGGCCCACGCTGACCTTGACTCCATCGAGCCCCAGCCGTTGCGGCAATTCGCGCACCAGCTTGGGATCGAGCCCGGCGTGTACCAGCGCTGATAGCAGCATGTCGCCGGCCAGGCCGGCCAGCGGATCGATATAGGCAATTCTCATCGCTCCTCCATCGGCTGTGGGGCAGATTAGCGCGCCGTGCGCGAGGCGGTCAACGCGCGGGCGATCGCTGAAAACCTGAATTGACGAACCACCATGTATAATCCAGGCTACACTTCAACTTCGATGGAGCGAGTATTTTGCCCGACGAGCCGATCCTGGAGCACGCAAGCGAACTGCCGGTCGAAGAGCAGTTCGTGGTCTCGGACGCTGAACAGGGCCTGCGGCTGGACCGCTTCGTACAACAGCGGCTGCCCGAGCACAGCCGCAGCGAGTTCAAACGGCTGATCAACGAGGGGCTGATCACGGTCGATGGCCAGACAGTCAAACCGGCCCAATCGTTGCGCACCGGCCAGCGCGTGGCCGTGCAATACGCCCAGCCCGAGCCGATCGAGCCCCAGCCCGAGCAGATCGAGATCAACGTCCTGTTCGAGGATTGTCAAATGATCGTGGTCAACAAGGCCGCGGGCATGGTCGTGCACCCGGCGGCGGGCCACAGCTCGGGCACGTTGGTCAACGCTCTGCTGCATCACTGCGAGGATCTCTCGGGCATCGGCGGCAAGCTGCGGCCGGGGATCGTCCACCGGCTGGACAAGGGCACTTCCGGCGTGATGGTCGTGGCCAAGAACGACTTTGCGCACAACAAGCTCTCATTGCAATTCAAGGAGCGCGAGGTCGGCAAACGCTATTTGGCGCTGTGCTGGAGCGCACCGCGCGACGATCGCGGGAGCGTCATTCAGCCAATCGGCAGGCACCCGGTCGACCGCCAGCGGATGGCCGTGCTCGAGCCGGGAAAGGGCCGGTTCGCGCACACCGACTTCCGCGTGCTCGAGCGCCACGCCCAGACTTCGCTGCTCGAACTGGTGATCCACACCGGCCGCACGCACCAGATCCGCGTACACCTGGCCTGGCTGGACTGCCCGGTTCTGGGCGACGAGCTCTACGGCGGCGCACGCAAGACCTCGCATTTGAAAAACCAATCCGCGGCCCAGGCCGTGCGCCAGGCGGACCGGCCGTTGCTGCACGCGGCCGCCCTGAGCCTAAAGCACCCGGGCACGGGCGAGTCGATGAGCTTCGAGGCGCCGCTGCCCGATCAGATGCAGCGCGTGCTCGAGCTGTTGCGCGAGGGGCGATGAGCGATCCCGTCCTCATGCACTCGGACCTGCTGGAACGCGCCGGGTTCGTCCACGGATTTTTCACCAGGCTCGGCGGCGTGAGCCAGGGCGCACTTGCGTCGCTCAACCTCTCGTTCACACAGGGCGACGAGGCGCGCAACGTCGAGCGCAATCGCGAGCTGGTGCGTACTTCCCTTGACGCGCAGACGCTGCTGCTGGTTGGGCAGGTGCACGGCACGCGGGTGATCGTAATCGCCGACCAACAGCAGACGCGCTCGATCAGCGAACAGCCGCCCGAGGCCGACGCCCTAGTCTGCTCCGTGCCCGGCGTTGCAATCGGCGTGCTGACCGCCGATTGCGTGCCGATCCTGCTCGCGGACCCGTGTTCCGGGGCAGTGGCCGCGATCCACGCGGGCTGGCGCGGCACGTTCGACGATGCGCCGGGCGCTGCGGTTCGCAGCTTGTGCGATGAATTCGGAGCAAAGCCCGGCCAAATTCTGGCCGCCCTGGGCCCCTCCATCGGCCCGGCATCCTACGCGGTGTCGCCCGACCTGGCACGACAATTCATCGGGCGCTTCGGCAGCAACGTGGTTGACCACGGCACGGCTCCGCGCCTCGATCTGTGGCGCGCCAACGTGCTCAACCTGTGTCGCGCCGGCCTCGACCCGCAGCGGATCAAAGTCTTGGCAGAGGACAGCTTTGCACAGCCCGAGCGCTTTTTCTCCCATCGCCGCGACCCTAATACCGGTCGACAGGGCAGCTTCATTCTGCCTCGCCGCTGATGCTCAGCTCGTACGTCAAACGCCGATCGTTTCTTGCGCTGCTTTGCGGCGCGGGCACGTTGGGCGCTCTCGAGGGCGGCTGCCACGCCTGGCGTTACGTCCTCGGCCACCCGACGATCGAGCTCGCCCAATGGCCGCCGATGCCCAAGGGCCCCAACGTCACACGCATCGTCTGCCTGGGCGAGTCCACCACCTACGGCACGCCCTGGGGCAACGAGTTGGCCTGGCCCGCGATGCTCGAACATTTGCTACATCGCCTCGCTCCCCAGCGCGAGTGGCAGGTGCTCAACGCCGGGGTAGCCGGAGCCGATTCCTCCGACATGCTGCGCATTCTCGATCAGGGCGGCAATTTCCAAGCCGACCTGCTGATCGTTTTCGCCGGGAACAACACCTTCTACCGCGAGTTTCTCGAGGCGACGTTCTTCCCCGGGCTGCGCATCGATCACGGAGAGGTGCAACGCAGCCTGCTGTTGCTCCCCAACGCGCCGCGCAAAGTGCGCCAGGTGCTGCGGTTCATCGACGCGCCCGAAATAGGGATCAGCGGACTGCTGCCGCGCTTTTTGCAATATCAACGCGAGGTCGATCCGCAGCGGTTGATCAAGCGCCTCACCGACGCCGTGGGCCTGATCAGCCAGCGTTGCAACGAACTGGGCACGCCGATGCTGGTGGCGACCCAGCCGGTGAACGTGCTCAGCTGGCTGCCGTTTGTCAGCGACCCGCAATCGGCCCCGCAATGGGCGGACCAACTGCTGCAGACCTGCTCAGCGCTGGCCGACGGACACGCGGCCCAGGCGGGTTCCATCGCGGAGCAGGCGTTGCAGAAATTCAATGAGCCGCTGCTGTTGCAATCAGCGGGAATCGCGGCCTGGGACCAAGGAGAGCTGTCGCGCGCAACGTCGCTGTTGCTCGAGGCGCTGGAT
Source organism: Candidatus Alcyoniella australis (assembly GCA_030765605.1). Lineage (NCBI taxonomy): Bacteria > Candidatus Lernaellota > Candidatus Lernaellaia > Candidatus Lernaellales > Candidatus Alcyoniellaceae > Candidatus Alcyoniella > Candidatus Alcyoniella australis. The sequence continues at coordinate 83,886 of JAVCCG010000119.1, read as the reverse complement.
CGCGACGTCAACCGTTTCCGCGGCACGCCCTCCCTGTGGCGCGGCCTATTGGCCAAGGCTCACCAGCTGGACGTCCCGTCGCTGGATTTGGCCGGACAGTACTACGACCAGTTGGCAGCCGGACGGATCGAGGACGAGATCTTCCTGGATCTGGTGCACTACACTCTGCCCGGCGCAATGTGGATCGCGCGGGAAATGCTGCGCGGCATCAGCGATCTGGGGCTGGTCCAAGGCATTGCGGCCCAGCAGATCGAGGAGATGGGCATCGCAACCGAGCTTGAGGAATTCGCGGGAAAAAGCTGCGGAAATGTGCTCGGCGGTCTGCAGAGCGCCCTGGAACTGCCGCGGGTCTTCGAGCAGTTTCAGATCGTCGAACAGATCTGCAAGCTGGCCGCGCAACACTCGCCCCCGGCCGACTGGGCCAAGCCGACACTCGACGAGCTACGCGCTCAGCGCCCTGGATTCACCGCCCTGGGCCAACTAACGCGGCGCATCCCCCTGCCGTTGATTCCCGCCCGCTACGGGCTATAGCTTGGTTACGATCTCGTCGGCATCCTTGCGCTCGCGAGGCGAGTGCGCCTTGCCCAGGTAGTGCTTGGGCAGATGGCTCTCGTCCGTGGACGTGTGTCCTACGGATATCATCACCAGCGGCTGGCAGTCCTCTTCGAGCTTGAACAGCTGCTTAATTTTGGCCGGATCGAACCCGGCCATGGGCCGCGCGGCCAGACCGTGGTGCGTGGCCGCGAGCAGGATGTTCATCACCGACATCCCCAGATCGAACTGGTGGTACTCGCGGCCGTCGGGCAGTTGGCAATCATCCGTCGCACGGGTGTAGCCCACGATCAGCAGCGGCGCGCGTCCGGCCCAGGGCTTGTTGCCCGCGCTGAGCGCCTCGGTCCCCTTGGCGATCGCGTCCGCGCTTTGCAGAAATAAAAACCGCCAGGGCTGATTATTGAAGCACGAGGGCGTGAGGCGCGCGGCCTGGATCAGCTCGGCGACAATCGCCTTTTCCAACGGCTCGCTGGTAATCGAGCGTCCGGCGAATCGTGAGTTTAAAAGTTCGACAACCTTGTTGCCCATGTTTCACTCCTCCCGATGGTCCATCGCAATAATTCAGACGATACACCACCGATCGAGTCCTGATTATGAGCTTTGTCAGGATAAAAGCGGATCAACAAGGCCCGCTTGTTTGAACCCCTTGGCGCGCAGGATGCACGAGTCGCAACGGCCGCAGGGGCGTGCGCGCGCGCCCTCGCCCTGCGGATCGTAGCAGCTCCAGGTCAGGCCGTAGTCCAGGCCCAGGCCGCTGCCCAGGCGGATGATCTGCGCCTTGTCCAGATCCATCAGCGGCGCGTGAACGCGATAACGGCCCCGGCCCTGGACCGCGTCGGCCGTGGCCGTGGCGGCCAGCGCCTCGAACGCGGCCACGAACTCCGGACGGCAGTCGGGGTAGCCCGAGTGGTCCAGGCGGTTGGCGCCGATAACCAACTCGAACAGCCCGCGCGACTCGGCGTAGGCCAACGCCAGCGAGAGCAGCACCGTGTTGCGTGCCGGAACGTAGGTGATCGGAATGTCCGCGCCGATTTGTTGTAGGTCGCGATCTTTGGGCACGTCGATGCGGTCGGTCAATGCACTGTGGCCGAAGCGGTCCAGCGGCGCGTCGACCAGCAGGTGTTCGACCGCACCGAACTCGTGGGCCACGCGCTTTGCCGAGAGCAGCTCGCGCGAGTGGCGCTGGCCGTAGGAGACCGTCAGGCAGTACAGCTCGCGCCCTTGGTCGCGGGCCCAGGCAGCGCAGGTCGACGAGTCCAGCCCGCCGGAGAGCAGCAGCACCGCGCCGCTCATCGACCGCGCTCCGTGCCCCACAGCAGCTTGTGGAGCTGAATTCCCAGACGCAGGTCCAGCCGCTGCTCGACCAACCAGTCGGCCAGCCTGCGCGCCGCGAGCCTGCCGTGTGCCGGCTGCACGTAGACCGGCGCGTTGAGCTGATCGGCCCGCTCGTGGAGCACGCGCACCAGCCAGTCCAAATCCGCGCGGTCGGCAATCACTACCTTTAGCTCGTCGTTGGGGCCCAGCCGTTCGAGGTTGGACCAGCGCACGCTATCAGCGTGGCCCGACGAGGGCGGCTTGAGGTCCATCGCGATGTGCACGCCCTGGGGCACCTGGTCCAGCGCAAACGTGCCGTTGGTCTCCAGCGCCGTGTGCAATCCGCGATCGAGCAGGTCCGCGAGCAGTCGCGGAGTCTCGCGCTGCAACAGCGGCTCGCCGCCAGTGACCACCACGCGCTTAAGCGCCATGCGTCGTATAGCGACGACCACGCTCGCGCGGCGCATGCGTTCGCCGCCCTCCCAGGCGTAGCTCGTGTCGCACCAGCAACAGCGCAGGTTGCAGCCCGACAGGCGCACGAAGGCCGCGGCACGGCCGCTCCAGACGCCCTCTCCCGCCAGGCCGGCGAACAGCTCGCAAACCTCGATCATTAGAAATGCAGCAGGCTGAACACCGGTGCGTCGTCGATCTTGTCGCGCCCCTTGAGAAAGTCGAGCTCGATCACGAACGCGCACTCCACGACCTCGCCGCCCATCTTGCGCACCAGCTCGACCACCGCCGCGGTGGTGCCGCCGGTGGCCAGCAGGTCGTCGATGACCAGCACGCGCTGTCCGGGTTTGATCGCGTCCTGGTGGATCTCCAGGGTGTCGCTGCCGTACTCGAGCTCGTAGGAAACTTGATGGGTCTTCCAGGGCAGCTTGCCGGGTTTGCGCACGATCACCAGCCCGGTCTCCAGGCCGTAGGCCAGGGCCGCGCCGAAGATGAACCCGCGCGCCTCCACCCCGAGCACCACGTCGATGTCTATCGCGCGGTAGCGCTCGATAAAGGTATCGATCGATTTGTGAAAGGCCTCGGCGTCGGCCAGCAGCGTGGTGATGTCCTTGAAGATGATCCCTTCTTTGGGAAAGTCCGGGATGTCACGGATCGATTCGGCGAGTTGTTTCATCTGTTTTATCTCCCTTATCCAGGCTATCGCTTAGGTAAAAAATTCTCGGGGTTGGCCGGCACGCGGTTGATCCGCACCTCGAAGTGGCAGTGCGGGCCCGAGGCGCGGCCGGTCTGGCCCACGCGCGCGATCAGCTGCCCCTTGCGCACGCGGTCGCCCTCGCTGACCAAGTTGCGTTGATTGTGGGCGTAGACCGTGACCGCGTTGCACGCATGTTTGATGACCACGATCTTGCCGTAGCCCGCGAACTTGCTGCCCTCGTAGACAACAGTGCCTTCCTCGGCCGCGACGATCGCCGTACCCTCGGGCGCCGCGATATCGACCCCCTCGTGGAAGCGCGAGCCGCGCATGCCGAAGCGCGAATAGATCGTGCCGTTGACCGGCCAGATCAGCTTCAGACCACAGCCCGGGCCGAAGGTCGTCAGATCGGGCGCGGGCTTGCCCTCCTCGACAAACGGATTGGCGCCGTCGGGCCGGGAGACCTGGGCGGACGGATCGGACGTGACGTTCGGTCGCGGAGTCGTTGCAGGATTAGAAATATTGGGGCCGCAGGTCGGCTTGACGCTGCGGTGTTCCAGGGTGCCGGGGATAAACAGCTTTTGGCCGGCCTGGATTTTGTCCGGGTCCTTGATCCGGTTGAGCCGCACCAGCTCGTCCATCGGGATGTTGTAGCTCTTGGCGATCGAGTACAACGTTTGGCCGCGTTGCACCGTGTGATACACGCCGAAGGTCGAGCCGCAGGCGAGCGCCAACGCGGCGAGCAACAGCATCGCCGAACAGATCCACAGCGCTCGAATAGTTCTCACTTAATCGACTCCAGCGCGCATTCTACCGCATTTTGCGGGTCGCTCGCACGGCGTATCCGCGGATCGACATCCCACGAGCCCAGGCTGATCACCGGTTTGCCCAGCTTCAGACCGATGGCGATCTCGGAGAGCGTGCCCGGTCCGCCGCTGATCGCGATCAAGGCCTGCGCGGTCTGGGCGATGATCACATTGCGCGCATACCCCATGTCTGTGACGATCGCCACGTCCACGTAAGGGTTGGCATCGTGCCGCGAGGACCCGGGCAGCACGCCGATGGTCAATCCACCCGCCTCGCGCGCGCCTTGGCAGGCGGCCTGCATCACGCCGCCCAATCCGCCGCAGACCAGGTCGCATCCCGCGCGGGCGATCGCCGCGCCCACTGCGCGCGCAAGGTCGAGCGTCTGAGCATCGGCCGAGCCCGCTCCGATCACTCCGATCACCTTGCGCATGCAACAGCCTCGCTCAATGGAAGAAATACTTGATCAACACGAAGCCGGCCACGAGCAGCACCACGAACAGGATCGCCAGCAGGTTGAAATATTTGTCGATAAAGCGCTGAATCGGCGGCCCGAACAGATAGATCAAACCCGAGACCGCGAAGAAGCGCAGCCCGCGACCGATCAGGCTGATCAGCACGAAGGGCAGTAGGCTCATGCCAAAGGCGCCGCTGGCGATGGTGAAGACCTTGTAGGGGATCGGCGTCAGCGCCGCGGTGAACAGGAAGATCACGCCCCATTCGTTGTACATCTTCTCGACGTAGTTGAACTGTTCCTGCGCGCCGTAGAAGTCGATGATCGACTGCCCCACGGCCTGCATCAGGAACATCCCGATCAGCCAGCCGCCCACGCCGCCGATCACCGAGCCCAGAGTGGTCAGCGCGGCGAAGAACATCGCCTTGCTGCGCTTGCCCAGCACGAGCACGATCAGCAGCGGATCGGGTGGAATCGGGAAGAAGCTCGACTCGGCCACCGCGAGCAGCCCCAGGGCCCACGAGCCGTAGGGCGTCTCAGCCCAATGCAAAACCCAGTCGTAGAGCCGCCGCATCAGGCCGCGTTTTTGCGGCGGCCCGGGCGCGAGGTTTCCCTCGATCGTCTGTTTCAGTTCCTGGCTCGCCACGTCACTCCTTCCAACCATGCTTGCCCACCAGCTTGACGAATCGGCAGCCGCCGAGGCTGGTGCGCTTGATTCCGTCTGCAGTACGGCGCACGACCACCAAGTCTTGTGTAAACGTATCGCCCACGGGAATCACCAGCCGACCGCCCACTGCCAACTGCTCCACCAGGGTCTGCGGCACATCCGGCGCGCCCGCGGTGACGATGATTCCGTCGAACGGCGCCTGCTCTTTCCAGCCGTAGGTGCCGTCCTTGATCCAGATCGATACGTTGTAGAGCTTGAGGCGCTCCAGCGTCTTCTCCGCGTCCCGCGCCAAATCGCCCACGCGCTCGATGGAGAATACCTGGCCGGCCAGCAGCGCGAGGATCGCGGTCTGATAGCCGCAGCCCGTGCCCAGCTCGAGCACCTTCTCGCCGCCGCGCAACTTAAGCGCCTCGGTCATCAGCGCCACGATGTACGGCTGGCTGATCGTCTGCTCGTGGCCGATGGGCAGCGGGTTGTCGTCGTAGGCGCGCAAACGCAACGCCTCGGGCACGAACAGCTCGCGCGGCAACGCCTCCATCGCCTCGATCACCCGCGGGTCGGACACGCCGCGCGCCGCTATATGCTCGCGGACCATCCTGCTGCGCTCGCGGCCGCGCAAATCGGGCTCGAACTCGGTCAGGCGCTGTTTGAAGGACTTGCTCGGCCTGCTCACAGCTCCCACGACTCCAACTCGCCCAGCAGTTCCTGGCCGGTGAGATCGAGCCACAGCGGCGTGACCGAGATGTAGCCGTTTTGCACGGCCCACAGATCGGTGCCCTTTTCCGGCTGCGGATGCTGGTCGCCCTCGGCACCGATCCAGTAGTACTTGCGGCCGCGCGGATCGAGCTTCTCGACCACCGGCTCGCCGTAAAAACGTTTGCCCTGGCGGGTGATCATCACGCCGCGCGGCACGCCGTTGTGCCGCTCGGGGACGTTGACGTTGAGCAGATGATCCGGGGGCAGGCCGCGCTGGATCACCTTGCGCGCGATGCGCACCGCAAAATGCGCGGCGTCCTGATAGTCGAAGCGCTCGAACCCGTCGAGGCTGATGGCGATCGAGGGCACCTTGAGCAGCGTCCCCTCCATTGCCGCGGCGACCGTACCCGAATAGGTGATGTCGTCGCCCAAATTGCCCCCGCGGTTGATCCCGCTGACCAACAGCTGCGGACGCTCGTCGAGCAGTCCGTTGACCGCCAGGTGCACGCAGTCCGTGGGAGTGCCGTCGACCATGAAGCGTCCCGGGCCGACCTCGGTGTAGCGCAGCGGATGGTGTAGGGTCAGCGCGTGACTGGCGGCGCTTCGCTCGCGATCCGGCGCGACCACGATCACGCGGTCCAGGGACGCCAGCGCCTCGCTCAGGGCCTTAATGCCCGCCGCATCAATGCCGTCGTCGTTGGAGACCAGGATCATCCGCGCAGCTCCTTAAGCTGGTAAAACCATACTTTGCCGCACGCGGCGTGCAACAAGCAACACATCGTCACGGCGATCAGCGAGAAGTCCAAACGGCGGGCGGGAGATGAAACTGGTCGGGGCGACTGGATTTGAACCAGCGACCACCTGAACCCCATTCAGGTGCGCTACCAGACTGCGCTACGCCCCGGCCCGAATTTCGCGGTAGTATAGCGACCGGCTCAACCCTTGGCAATCAGCCCCTTGATCTCGATCAGCTCTTCCTTGATCTTGGCCAAAACCTGTTTGGTTTTAGCGTCCTCGAAACCCAAAGTGAGCTGTGTGGTCGAGCGACCGCGGTGCCGTTCCTGGAGGATTTTCTTCGCACCGGCGATGGTGAACTTGTCCTCGTAAAGCAGCTTCTTAATTTCGAGAATCATCTCGACTTCTTTACGCTTGTACAGACGCTGGTTCGTCTTGGTCTTAGAGGGTTTGACGATATTGAATTCAGATTCCCAATACCTCAAGACGTACGGCTTGATCCCGGTCAGATCGCTGACCTCGCCGATCTTGAAGTAGAGCTTATCGGGTATCTCTATCTGACGAGCCATGCGACCCCTTCAGGTACGCGTCCACGGGGACGGGGCAGCCCTAAGGACTGCTATTCGTCCGCTCCCTCGGCCTTTGTTGCCGTAGGATCCTTCAGCGCGTTGCGCAAGACCTGAGAAGGCTTGAACGTCAACACGCGACGCGCGGTGATCTCGATCTCTTCTCCGGTCTGCGGATTGCGACCGATCCTGGATCTCTTCTCGCGCACAACGAAATTTCCAAAGCCGGAGATCTTGATCTTCTCGCCCTTTTCCAGGGTTTCCTTGATGATGTCGAACACCATCTCGACGATCTTGGCCGACTCCTTTTTTGAAAATCCCACTCGTTCATAAATGCAATTCACCAGATCGGCTTTGGTCATTATTTATTTCCCTCCTGCATTCCGCGGGTTCCGCCTGTTAAGCATTGAAGCTACAGTAAAAAATCCCTTTTCCGCATCTCTATAGCAGACGAATTAGGGTGTTTGCAAGTTATTTTTTCGAGCAAGGCCAATTGTTTTAAGCGTTTAGCTCTCAAGCCGGATCTATTGTCTTAAATGAGCGCCGACTTTTATAGCCAATTCCTCAACTATCGCCGCATGAATCCGATCGATCTGCTCGTCGGTCAACGTACGGTCCATTGCCTGATAAGTACATGATATGGCGATGCTCTTCTTCCCCGACTCCAGGGGCGCGCCGCGGTAGAGGTCAAAGACTTCGGAGTGTATCAACAGATCCGAGCCCACGCCGCGCACCAGCTCGAGCAGTCTGGCGGCCGCGACCTTCTCGTCAACCACCACCGCCAAATCGCGCTGGATTGCCGGGTGGCGGCTAACCCGATGAAATATGAAGGATGTCCTTGAGGCGGCGGCCAGGGCCTCGGCGTCGATCTGTGCGGCGAACACATCGCGCTCAAGCTTGAACTCGGAGAGCACGCGTCGCGCGAGCTTGCCCACCACTCCTACCGGCCGATCATCGATGATCAGCTCGGCGCAAACTCCGGGCAAAAAAGCGTGCCGCTCGGCCGGACGCCAGCCGACGTTCTCAATCTTGAGTACGGCCAGCAGCTCCTCCACCGCTCCCTTGAGGTCGAACAAGTCGACGGGCTCGGGCTTGCCCGACCAGTGCGGCGCACTGCGATTGCCGCCGAGCACCAGCGCCAGCTCGTAGTGTTCGTCGGGAAGTTGCTCTCCTTCAACCGGCTTGAACACCCGGCGCAGCTCGAACAGCGAGCAATCGTCGATGCCGCGCGCGTTGTTGCGCGCCACGCAGATCAGCAGGCTGGGCAGCAGCGTATCGCGCAGTACGCAGAGATCCTCGGACAGCGGGTTGCCCAACCGCACGTACTGCCCGGGTTCGGCGCGCATCGTGTCGAGCAGCCGCGGAGCAATGAAGCTGATCGTCACCGCCTCGGTGAAGCCGCAGCCGGCCAGGGCCTGGCGGAAGCGCACGAACGGCTTGCGCAGGGCAAAACCTAGCGATGCGCCGGGGCTGCCGGCGTGCAACGTCTCGGGGATCTTGTCGTAGCCGTAGAGCCGCGCGACCTCTTCGTGCAAATCGGCCTCGCCGAAGATGTCCACGCGAAACGCCGGCACCTTGACCAGCAGGTTCTCGCCCACAGGTTCGGTCGTAAGCTCGACCGACTCGAGCAGCCCGGCCATCTGCGCGGCGCTCAGCTCGATGCCCAGCACCTGGTTGGCGCGCCCCACGCGCAGCTCGATCGCCTTGCGTTCGATGTCGCGCGGCCGGTTGTCGATGTAACCCTCAACGATCGTTCCGCCGGCAAATTCGGCCACCAGGGTCGCGGCGCGATGCAGTCCCCAGGGCACCGAGTCGTAGTCGATTCCGCGCTCGAAGCGGAAGCTCGAGTCGGAACTCAGACCCAGGCGGTGACTGGTGCGGCGGATGCCCGTGGGCTCGAAATAGGCGCTCTCGATGAATACGTCCGTGGTCTGGTCGTTGATCATGCTGCCCTGCCCGCCCATGATGCCGGCTAGGGCCACCGGGCCGCTGCCGTCGCAGATCAGCAGGTCGTCGTCGCTCAGCGTGCGCTCGACCTCGTCGAGGGTCACGATCTTTTCGCCGTCCGCGGCGCGGCGCACCACGATCCGGCTGTCGCCAAGCTGGGCCAGGTCAAAGGCATGCAGCGGCTGGCCGCATTCGAGCAGCACGAAATTGGTGATGTCGACAACGTTGTTGATCGAGCGCAGGCCCGCGGCGTTGAGCCGCGCGATCATCCACTGCGGCGAGGGTCCGATCGTAACATTGCGCACCAACATGCCGCAGTAGCGCGGGCAGCGCTCGGGGTCGAGGATCTCGACGCTCACCGCCTGCTCCACCGCGCCGCCCACGGGCTGGAACTCCAGCGCGGGACGTTCGGAACGCTGGCCGTAGATCGCCGCGACCTCGCGCGCCACGCCGATCATGCTCAGCACGTCGGGACGGTTGGGAGTCACGCCCAGCTCGAGCACCCAGTCGTCGAGCTGCGCCGCCTCGATGATCCCTACGCCCAGCGGTGCGTCGGGCGCCAGGTAGTACAGCGCGCTGTGGTCGGCGAAAAGTCCCAGCTCGTCGGCCGCGCAGAGCATGCCCTCGCTCTGGACCCCGCGCAGCTTGGCCTCCTTGATCTGCATCCCGTTGGGCAGCTGCGCCCCCGGACGGGCCCAGGCCGCGACCTGACCCGGCTCGAGGCCCGGCGCGCCGCAGACCACCTGGTGACTCTGCGAACCCTCGTTGATCGTGCAAATCGACAGCCGGTCGGCCTTGGGATGCGGCTCGACGCGCTCGATGCGCGCGGCCACAACATTGTCCAGGTCCTCGCCCAGGCGTTCGAGCAGTTCCAGCTCGAATCCGACCATGGTCAGGGCCTCGCCGAGCTTGAGCGGTTCGGCGTTAAGTTCTACGTAATCTTTTAACCAACGGTATGAGACGCGCACTTGATCCCCCTAGCTAGCCCGCATTATTCATGAAGCTTCTACTGCGGCGCACAATCTGCTCGCAACAACCGTGTCATCCTCGCCGATCCGTCCTCGGCGTACCGCAGCGGGTACGCCTGTGGAGTATCAGCTCGGCTTCCTTGTTCTTGCGGCATCTTGCACGCCTCGCTACGAACCCACATGAAGAATGCGGGCTATCCGTCCCGAGGGCGGGGCGTCCGGCGTAAGTCGTTCGCTAAAACTGTCTGAGAAATCTCAGATCGCCCTCGAAGAACAGCTTGATGTCATCGACCTCGTAGCGGAACATCGCGATCCGCTCGATCCCCATGCCAAAGGCGAAGCCGGAATATTGGTCAGGGTCGTAGCCCACGTTGCGGTACAGCGCCGGATCGACCATGCCGCAGCCGAGGATCTCTTTCCAGCCCGTGCCCTGGCATAGGCGGCAAGTCTTGCCCCCGAGCACGCCGCTGCCGCTGCAGGCAAAGCAGCTGATGTCGACCTCGGCCGAGGGCTCGGTAAACGGGAAGAACGCCGGGCGAAACCGGGTCTTGGTCTGCGAGCCGTAGAAGCGGTGCACGAACTCGTTGAGCACGCCCTTGAGGTCGCCGAAGGTCACGTCGCGATCGACCAACAACCCCTCGACTTGGCTGAACATCGGGTAGTGCGTGGCGTCGATGGCGTCGTAGCGGTAGACCCAACCCGGGCAGACCATGCGCACCGGCGGCTGCTGGCGCTCCATCACCCTGATCTGCACCGGCGAGGTATGGGTGCGCAACAGCACGTCGCCGTAGTGCTCGCCCGCATCGACAAAAAGCGTCTGCTGTTCGTCGCGCGCCGGATGGTCGTCGGGAAAGTTCAGCGCCTTGAAGTTGTACCAGTCGCTCTCGACCTCCGGGCCGTCCTCCCAGACGAAACCCATGTTCTCGAAGATCGAGACGATCTCGTCCAGCACCTGGGTCAACGGATGCAGGCTGCCGCGCCGCGGACGCCTGCCGGGCAGGGTCACGTCCACCACCTCGGCCGCGCGCTGGGCGGCCTCGCGTTGTTGCTCGATGCGCCCCAGGGCCTGCTCGAGCGCCTGTTCGATCCGCCGTTTGCCCAGGTTGAGACTCTTGCCGATTAAAGGCTTGTCCTCGGGCAACACATCTTTGAGACCTTTGAGCAGAGCGGTGAACTCGCCGCGCTTGCCCAGGTAGCGCAAACGCAACGCCTCGAGCGCGGCACCCTCCGTGCAATCCCGAATCAGGCCCGCCGCCTCGGCGGCCAGCTCTTCGATCTGATGCGGATTGAACGACGCTTGGGCCATCAGGCCTCCAGCGCCTGCCTCGAGACCTCGGTCAGCTCGCGGAACGCATCCGCGTCGTTCACCGCCAATTCGGCCAACACCTTGCGGTCCAGGCCTACTCCGGCGAGCTTCAACCCGTGGATAAAACGCGAGTAGGACAGGCCGTTGAGCTTGGCCGCTGCGTTGATCCGCACGATCCACAGCGAACGCATGTCGCGCCGACGGGTGCGGCGATCGCGGTAGGCGTAAACCAGCGCCCGCTCGACGGTCTCCTTGGCGCTGCGATAGATCTTGCTCCGGCCGTGACGATAGCCCTTGGCCTGCTTGAGCAACTTATTATGGCGTCTGCGGCCTTTAAAGCCTCTGCGTACGCGTGACATTTCGTTTCTCCCCTATCGGCCGCTCAGGCCTTACCGTAAGGCAGCAACCTGGCGATTGCCTTGCGGTCGGCCACGTCCACATTGCGGGCCTTGCGCAGGTTGCGCTTACGTTTGGTGCTCTTCTTGGTCAGAATGTGGCTCGCCATTGCCATGCGACGCCGCGGGATTCCGCTGCCGGAAATCTTCAACCGCTTGGCGGCAGCGCGCTTGGTTTTCATCTTTGGCATCACGATCTCCTCTGCCCGCGACGAAATAGCCGCCGGCCCCTGGTACTCAACAGCCCCCTGTCAGTGGAGTCTGCTATTTCTTGGCTTTACCCGGAGTGAGCATCATCGACATGTTGCGGCCTTCGAGCTTGCTCTGCGCCTCGACTATTCCCAGTTCGGCCACATCCTCGGCGACCCGCTCCAAGATCTGACGTCCGATGTTCGAATGCACGATCTCGCGACCGCGGAACATGATCGTCACTTTGACCTTGTTGCCCTTTTCAAGGAACGTCTGGATGTGTTTAACCTTGAACTCGTAGTCGTGCACCGAGGTCTTGGGCCGGAACTTGATCTCCTTGACCTGGATCACGGTCTGATGCTTGCGACTCTCCTGTTGCTTCTTCTCCTGCTGGTACTTGTAACGGCCGTAATCCATGATCCGGCATACCGGCGGATCGGAAGTCGATGCGACCTCGACCAAGTCCAAATCCCGCTGCTCTGCGATACGCAGGGCCTCCGCGATATCGAGGATGCCCAGCTGCTCGCCGTCCTGGTCAACCGTTCTGACGCTGCGGGCCCTGATACCGTCGTTCATCCTGGGCTCGTCCTTCACGGGCCGCGTCAAATCGCGGCGGCGCCAGCGTCGCCTCATCTTGGTCCCTCGGGGACCATCGGTTCGCGATCAAATACGATGGTGGTCTCCTTTTTGATCATTTCAATAAACTGATCCACGGGCATCGCCCCGTGGTCCTTTCCCGAGCGATGGCGCGGCGCCACCGCGTCGGCCTCTGCCTCGCGTTTGCCGATAACCAGCATGTAGGGCACTTTCTGCCCCTGCCAGTGGCGGATCTTGTAGCCGATCTTCTCGTTGCGCAGGTCGAGCTCGACGCGGATTCCGGCCTGCATCAGCCGTTTGCCCACGCTACGCGCGTGGTCGATCGCCGCGTCGGTCACGGTCAACACCACGGCCTGCAGCGGCGCCAGCCAGGTGGGGAACGCGCCGCCGTAATGCTCGATCAGGATCCCGATAAAGCGCTCGACCGAGCCGAGCACCACGCGGTGGATCATCACCGGCCGGTGTTCTGCGCCGTCCTCGCCCACGTAGGTCAGGCCGAAGCGCTCGGGCATGGTGAAGTCGGCCTGGACCGTGGCGCACTGCCACTGGCGGCCCAGGCTGTCGGTGAGCTGCACGTCGATCTTCGGTCCGTAGAACGCGCCCTCGCCCTTGTTGATATCGTAGGGGATGTCCATGCCCTCGAGGGCCTTGAACAGCGCGTTGGTCGCCAGCTCCCAGGACTCGTCCGAGCCGATAGCCTTGGCCGGACGCGTCGAGACTTCCATCTCATAGGGGAAGCCGAACAGGTCGAACACGTCGATGATGAATTGCAGCACGCCGCGGATCTCGGCGTCGAGCTGGTCGGGGGTGCAAATCAGGTGCGCGTCGTCCTGGGTGAAGGCGCGGAGGCGGAACAGCCCGTGCAGCACGCCGCTCTTCTCGTGGCGGTGCACAGTGCCCAGTTCGAAGTAGCGCAGCGGCAGGTCGCGGTAGGAGCGCAAGCGGCTCTTGTAAATCAACATGTGCGCCAGGCAGTTCATCGGCTTGATGCCGTAACGCTGGCCGCCGACCTCGGTGAAATACATGTTATCGCGGTAGTTATCGAAGTGCCCGCTACGTTCCCACAGCTCCTGCTTGAGAATCGTCGGGCCCATCACCACCTGGTAGCCGCGGCACAAATGTTCGTCGCGGATGAACTGCTCGAGCAGCGTGCGCAGCAGCGCGCCCTTGGGATGGTAGATCGCCAGGCCCGCGCCCGCCTCCTCATTAAAGGAGATCAGGTCCAGGGCCGGACCGAGCTTGCGATGATCGCGCTTGCGCGCCTCTTCCATCTGTTGCAGATGGTTGCGCAGCTGCTTGCGGTCGGGAAAGGCCGTGCCGTAGACGCGCTGGAGCATCTTGTTGCGCTCGTCGCCGCGCCAATAGGCCCCGGCCACGCTGAGCACCTTGTACGCCTTGAGAAAACCGGTATGCGGCAAATGCGGGCCGCGGCACAAGTCGACCCAGCCGTCGTGCTCGTAGAGGCTGACCGTGTCCGCGTCCAGGTCGTTGATGATCTCGACCTTGTACGGCTCGCCCATTTTATCGAACAGCTCGATCGCCTCTTGCTTGGTTACCACGCGGCGCTCAAACGGCTTCTTGGCCTCGATCACCTGCGCCATCTGGGCCTCGATTTGCTCGAAGTCCTCGGGCTTGAACGTGTCGTCGAAGTCAAAGTCGTAGTAGAAGCCGTTCTTGATCGAGGGGCCGATGGTCACCTTGGCGCCGGGATAGACACGCTGCACGGCCTGGGCCATCACATGGCTCGCCGAATGGCGCAACACGTCCAGGCCCTCGGGGGTATCCAGGCCGTAGAGTTGGACCTCGTCTTGGTCGTGAACAGGAGAATACAGATCGACCAGTCCGTCGTCGCCATTAACTTTTGCGACAACAGCCTGGTCGGAACGGGGGACGTTAAGGAGCCGTGCAGCCTCGGAGATAGTGATATCTGCGGGCACCGCACCGGCCGTCCCATTTATCCGGACGTCGATGGTGCTCATACCTCTTCTTTTTATAACAAGCAGCGCTCGGATTTACCCGCAACACCGCCTACAAACAAATGGTAGGCTCGGTCGGGATTGAACCGACGACCCCTTCCGCGTCAAGGAAGTGCTCTCCCACTGAGCTACGAGCCTACAGTCAGTGCCGGAGAAATCTAGTGGAAGCGCAATCGCGTGTCAAGCCTGCCTAACCTGCATTATTGATCGAGCTTGGGCCGCGGCAAGCGAATTGTGCGCCGCAGTAGAACGCTTATGAATAATCCGAGTTAAGGCGATGGAAGCGCCGCGCCTCGGCGCGCTCGCGCTGCACGATCGGCCACAGCCCCAAGCGGGTCAGGTCGTGCATCGCCCGCGCGATTATCTCGTAGTTGCCGCAGGTATCGCAGTCCGGCCCGATCAGCGGACCGCCCGCAGGGCCCGCGCCCAGCTCGGGATTATCGTGTTGCGGGTCGAACAGCCGCGCCGCGCGCCGGATCTCGCGCAGGCGTTGCGAGCGCCAGATATCGCAAAAACGCTCGGAGGTCAGGTCGCCGACGATCTTGTCGTGGCAGCAGAAACTCAGGCTGCCGTCGCTGAACGCCCGGGAGAAGAACCAGCCGGCCAAACAACCGGCCTCGCTGATCAGCTCCGTGCTCCAGCGATCCGAGGAGCCGCCCTGCCCCAGGCTGCGCCCGGCCGCCGCGAGCTGAGCATCGATGTTGGAGAGCACCGTGATCCCGCAATCGCGGGCCAGTTCGCGGGCGCGCTGGATCTGCTCGGCCGCCAGTTCCAGCTCCTGCGGCCCGATCAGGTTGGACTCGAATCCCGGGCCGCAGCTGTGGGCCAGCTGATAGCGCACGATCTCGACCCCCAGCTCGCGGGCCAGCTCAAACACCCGCAGGCATTCGTGCACGTTTTGCTTGACCAGCACGTGGGCCAGCACCACCCGCGGACCCGGCGCATTGCTGCTCCGCCGCAGCTCTAAAAGCTTGCGCACCTGCCCCACGGTGCGCTCGAACGCGCCCGCGGGCTGCGAGGGCTGCACCCGGGCAAACGTCTGGGCGCTGGCCGCGCTGAGCGACCAATAGAGCAAGTCGACCCGCTGCTCCACCAGCAGCCGCGCCAAACTCTGGTCGAGCAGCAGCCCGTTGGTAAACACCGTCAAATGCGCGCCGCGCGCCTTGGCCGCGCGCACCATCGTTGGAAATTCGGGATGGGTCAGCGGCTCTCCCTCGCCGGTGAACAGCAGGTCCTCGCCCGCGCCGCACAGCGCGATGTCCTGGATCAGCTCGTGGAACAGCTCGCGCGAGATCCGCGCGCGCTCCCAACCCGGCGTGATCCTGCGACCGTGCAGCAGTTGATCTCCGGGGCGCAGCAGGCCCGAGTGCAGGCCGCAGAACACGCAGTCGGTGTTGCACAGGTTGCTCACGTCCAGGTGGAAGGTCAGCGGGCCGATGAATACCGTGTCGGCCAGCACTCCCAGCAGCCGCAGCAGGTGCGTGCGTTCCTCGGGCCGGGCGCGGCAACTTTGGGCCAGGTTGTCGATCACCATCCGCGGCACGTGATCCGAGTCGTCCAAATGCAGCGCAGTGCCGCGCAGATCGTTGCGCAGCAGATCCAGGTGCTGCTCCAACGCCGTTGGCAGCTCGTCCAGCCCCTCGACTCGCAACGCCGGGCGTTGCGGCAGGCGCAGGCCGCAAAGCTTTGCCGCGTGCTCGATCAATTGCGGCAGCTTCCAAAAATTTTGCAAATGCACGCGCACCAGCAACGGCCGCGCGCTTGTAGCCGGATTGTCGCGCAGGCCGCTCTCGAGCGCGGCCAATGCGCCGGGGATGTTGATCAGCCGGTCGTGCTGTTGCACATCGTCGTCGAAGATCGCCCGCGGAACGTCCATCAGGCTAATCCAGCGGCCGAAAGTGGGACTGCGCGTCCGCGTTGCGAAAGGCGCAATCTTGACAGGGTTCGGGAAACTCGCCGCGGCCGTGAAACGCGGCGCGGAAACGGCGCATCGGCTCGGCGTTGTACAGCTCATGCAGGTCGCTTTGCAGCGCCGAACCCAGCTCGAGAGTACACGGCGAGCCGCTGAACACCGCGGAGCAGCAGCCGTGCACCGTGCCCTCGGCTCGCACCAGCAGCATCTCCAGCGGCATTACGCAATCGGCCTGGCCTTGCAGCGGCGGCAGCTCGAGCTCGAGGCCCAAATCATCAGCCAGCTTCCGCGCCTCGTCGAACGGACCCGCCGCGGCCTGCGGATCGAGCAACAGCGAACGCTGCTGTTGGCCACGCTGGTAGATCCGCTGATGCACCGCGCGCAGGCCCGAAGCGCGCCAGCGTTGCGCAAGCCCCACCAGCTCGGGCAACTGCTCGACGTTGTCGCGTTGCAGCACGCACTGCAGCACCAGGCGCGGCGGCCCTTCGCCGCGCGCTTTGTTGAGCCTATCGACGTTGCGCTGCAACAGCTCGAGGCTCACGCCGCGCAGGCGTTTGAGCGTCTCGGGACGCGCCGCGTCGATCGAAAGCAGCAGCTCGTCCAGCGGCAGCGCGGCCAGCGAGCCGCACAGCTTGGAACTCAGTAGTGTGCCGTTGGTCACCATGCTCAGATGCGCGCCCACGGATTTGATTGCCGCGGCGATCTCGAGCAGACGCGGGGCCAACGTCGGCTCGCCGTACCCGCCGAGCAGCACCTGTTCGGCCGTGGCGAACAGCGGCCGCACGCGTTCCAGAAGTTGTGGCGAGAAATCGATCGGCCGGTTCATCGCGCAGTCGTAACTATGCCGCGCGCAGCTTTGGCAATTGAGGTTGCAACGGTTGGTCGGCTCGAGCTGGAGTTGCAGCGGCAGCGATTGGTAGACCTCAAGCCCCTCGCCGCGCTCGCGGTCGGACAGCTCGCGGTTGGCCGCCCGCGCGTCGCTCAATCGTCCTTGACCTCCCAGCTCGTCGGCGCGTAGACCGTGCCGCCGCCGTGGCGGCGTGAGCTGCGCACGCGCACCGTGTGCATCAGTTCGTGCAAGTCGTAGGGCTTGCGCGTGTTGAACGAACGGAACTCGTCGGGCCAAATTCCGACGTTGATGAAGTACTCGCCCTCGAGAAACGGGAATTGCGGAAAACGGCAGACCACCGTGCCCCGACCCTCGAGCGTGCCCAGGTCGATCTCGTGCCGATAGGTGTTGGTCCCGCTGAGAAACAGTCCGGCCGCGCCGTAGACCTGGACCCTGAAGCATGGGTTGTGGATCGGCTTGGCCGCCTCCCAGATAATCTGCACCAACAGCGGATCGCCGGGTTCGAGCTCCTCGATCGGATTGCCCTGTTCGTCGAGCAGGCTCACCTGGGCCATGCGGATCGTGCCGCCGGGATCGAACGATCCGCGCAGCAGCCGACGCTCGGACTCGCTGAGGTCGATTGTGGCCTTGCGCCGCTCGTAGTCCTCGGTGTACTCGCGGATCACGTCCTCGGCCGTGCCCAGGCGATGCACCTGGCCCTGCCGCAAATACAGCACGCGGTCGGAGAACTCCGAGATCTCGCCCATGGCGTGACTGGCCACGACGATCGTCTTACCGGCCTTGCGGAACTGGCGGATCATCGTCACGCACTTGGTCTGGAACACCAGGTCGCCCACGCTGAGCACCTCGTCGATCAGCAACACGTCGAAGTCAACGTGGATCACGATCGCGAAGCCCAACCGCAGCACCATGCCCGTGGAGTAGGTGCGTAGCGGATCCTCGATCCGATCGCGCAGCCCGCTGAAGTCGACGATCGAGTCGTAGAGCTCGGCCGTCTGATCGCGGTCCAGCCCAAGCAGCGCGCACTTGGTGTAGATGTTGGCGTGGGCCGAGAAATCGAAATTGAACCCGGCCGTAGGATCGAGGATGTAGCTCACCGCGCCGTGCAGCTCGACCTTGCCCGTTGTCGGGCTGGTCGTGCCGGCGAGAATTTTAAGCAACGTGCTCTTGCCCGAGCCGTTGGCGCCGATCACGCCCAGACATTCGCCGCCGCCGACCTCGAAGCTCACGCCGTCCAGGGCGCGGCGCAGGGTGTGGCGTTTCTTGCGCGCAAACGGCATGGCCTCGAGCAGCCGCGCGGTGGGACCGGGGTAGACCCGGTAGTCCTTGATCAGTTTCTCGACGCGAATCACTCGGCCCCTCGATTTACGGCGGTCTGCGTTGCTGATTGCGCCACGCACCCGCAGTCGTCGGACCGGACCAGGCGCACTATCGGCTCCCACAGATCGAGGCGCTCCAGGTCGCGTTGCAGATGGCGGTTGGTGATGTAGTTGTAGCAGCGGTGGCAGTCCGCGGCGAGCAGCGGATCGCCGTTGGGCAACGTGGCGTTGCAGCCCACGAAGCTGCGCTTGGCCGCGTGGCGCAGGCGATCCATTTGCGGACCGAAGAAGTGAGCGGCCAATCCGTCGCGCTCCAGCTCGCCGACCCACTTCAGCCCGCAGCAGAAAGCGATCCGGCCGTCGCGCCGCACGCGCACCAAATCAAAGCCGATGTAGCAGCCGATTTGCCGGTACAGCTCGCGCGAGAACAATCCGGTCTCAGCGTCGATCTGTTCGAGCTGATAATCGATATTGTCGTGCACGGTCACGCCGTGCGCCGCCAGCTCGGCCTTGAGCTGCGGCAGAGCGTCGCGCACCCGATCAAGCTGATCGCGGTCGAGCATGATCGATTGGTTGTACGGCTCGTACTCGCAAAGCTTGAGTTGCAGCTCGTCCGCTCCGGTGCGCAGGGCCTGCTCGCCGAACTGCATCAGCTCGTGAACATTCATCGAGCAAAGCACATGGACGATCACGCTGCGCGGGCCCGCGGCGTCGCCGCGCAGTTGCGCCAAACGCGAGATCGCGCGCTCGATGCGCGGCAGCAGTTCGCCGCCGAGCTCGGGCCGGAACGCCTTGTAGGTGCGTTCGCTCGCCGCGCTGATCGAGAAGTAGAGTTTTAAGCGTTGGGCGCGGCTGAGCAGTTGCAGGTCGTCCTCGCTAAGCAGCGTACCGTTGGTGAAGATCTCGAACTCCACGTCGCGCTCGATCATGTATTCGATGATCTGCGCGAAACGCGAGTGCATCCGCGGCTCGCCCGCCCCGGCCATGGAGAAGCGTTCCACGCCGATCTCGATCCCCTGCTCCACCGCGAGTTTGATCCGCTCCAGCGGCATCTCCATTGAGCGCCAGCTCTCGCGGCCGACCAGGTACGGCGAGTGATCGCGGCAGTAGATGCAGTTGAGGTTGCACACGCCGACCACGTCCAGGTGCACAATCGTCGGCCCGACGTAGGCGCGGTCGGTGACGATCCCGGCCAGCCGCAGCAGCCGTTTGCGCTGATCAAGGGGCCGCTCCTCGCGTTGCAGCTCGCGGGCCAGCCGCTGAAGGCCCGGCTCGCGGCGCGTGAGCGGCTCAAGGTCCGTCAGTGCCCGCTCCAGGGCGCGTTGCAAATCAAAGCCGCTCATAACAGGTCGGCGAAGTCCTTGCTGGTCTTGTTAAAGAAGTTGACGCCGAAGCCGAACAGCCCGATGGCCCAGAGGATGAAATAGCAAAACGCCTTCACGTCCGGCGTGCCCGCGCCGAGCAGCACCGCGCGGTAGACGTTGACCAGATGGGTCAGCGGGTTGAGCAGAAAATACTTCTGCATCCAGTCCGGCACCACCTCGAGCGGAAAGACGATCGGCGTTGCGAAGAACCAGATCGTCAGCGCGGCGTAGACCAGCTGCGCCACGTCCTTGTAGTAGACGTTGAGGCTGCTGACCACCAGGCAGATCCCCATGGTGAGCAATACCTGTAGCGGCAAAATCGTGATCATTCCCAAAATAAACACCGAGGGCGGACTGCCCTCGACCAGCAGTACGAACACGAACAGCACCATCGCGATCAGCTCGTGCAGCAGCGCTGAGATCACCACGTACAGCGGCAGCATCATCGTCGGGAAGTTGACCTGCTTGACCAGGTCGCGGCTGGTGAGAATCACGGTGCTCGACTTGGTGATCGCCTCGTTGATCGCGATCCAGGGCAGCATCCCGCAGAACAGGAAAATTCCGTAGTTGCCCGTGCCCGCGCCCACGCCGAGCTTGACCTCCAGCACGTAGGAAAAGATCAGGGTGTAGATCACGATCAACAGCAGCGGATTGACTACCGACCAGATGAACCCCACCGCCGACCCGCCGTAGCGGGTCTTGAGATCCTGGTTCACAAAGCTCCACAACAGGTAGCGCTGTTGCAGGATGTCAGCGAGGACTGAACGCACCTGTATCTGTCCTCCGGCCGGGATTACAAAATCATCATCCCAGGTTACGCTGTGCAGCCCGGGCATTGTGATTTTAGGATAAGCGATCTGTATCAGGCGCTACAAGGGCGCAGGCCACCTGGCCCCATTCCGGAGTTGGAACTTGAGTTTCCGCCCTTGCCAGTCCAGTCGTTACGGCCAATAATGCTTGCCGAACCCACCCGCCGTCCGGCACGCTTTTAAGGCAAGGTCGCGGCGGATACTATCTGCGGGCAAGGATTATCCGGGACCTCCATGGCACAACAGGTAGTCTTCAGCATCTGGAAAGAACAGCTCGTCGACAACCGCGACGGTAAGGGCGACGGGTCGGCCTCCCTTGAGATCGAGCTTCCCATGCAACTGCCCGCGTTGGGCGAGCTGCGCGCGTTTATCGGCTGGGCGGGCTACGTGCTGCTCGACCCGCAGCTGCACCCCGTGGCCTTGGCCGCCGGATACCTCAAGCGCTGCCAGGACACGGCGAGCTGCGGCAAGTGCTTCCCCGGCCGAGTGGGCACGCGGCTGATGTTTGACCTGCTGCTCAAGCTGTGCAGCGGTCAGGGCACGCGCGAGGACATCGCCGAGCTTGGGCGTTTGGCGCTCAACGTCAGCCGTACCAGCAAATGCCAGGTCGGACAGACCGTGCCGATCCCGATTCTGAAAATGCTCGAGCACCAGATCGAGGCGTTCGAGGAACTGGCAGCGGGCAAGAGTGTGGAACCGCTGGAATTGCACGCCGAGCTCACCGCGCCGTGCATCGACGCCTGCCCCGCGCACCTGGACATCCCCTGCTACGTCGAGCGGGTCGGCGAGATGGACTTCGCCGGATCGCTGCAAAAGATCCGCGAGCGCAACTGCCTGCCCGCCACCGTGGGCCGGGTCTGCGTGCGGCCCTGCGAAGCGGCCTGCCGCCGCGCGCTGGTCGACGAACCGATCCAGATAAACTTCCTCAAGCGCTACGTGGCCGACGACGAGACCAAGCGTCACCGCACTCCGCCGATGGTTCCCCGGCCCAGGCTTGGCAAACGCGCGGCGATCATCGGCTGCGGACCCGCGGGCCTGGCCTGCGCCTACAACCTTCAGTTGGCCGGGGTCGACGCCACGCTGTTCGAGGCGCTGCCCGAGGGCGGCGGCATGGCCGCGGTGGGCATCCCGGATTACCGCCTGCCGCGAACCGTGCTCGGACGCGAGATCGAAATCATCCGCAGCTTGGGCGCGACTATCGAATACGGCCAACGCCTGGGCGCGGGACTGTCCATCGACGACCTGCTGGGCGAGCAGAGCTTCGACGCGCTGTTTCTCGGCGTGGGCTGCCACAACTCGCGCAAGATGGGGGTCCAGGGCGAGGAGCTGGGCCACGAGGGATTCATCCACGGGGTGAAGTTTCTGCTCGACGTCAACCTCGGGCGACCGATCTACCGCGGCGATAAAATCGTGGTGGTCGGCGGCGGCAACGTGGCCATCGACTGCGTGCGCTGCGCCCTGCGCAAGGGGTACCGCGACGTCAATCTGGTCTACCGCCGCTCGCGCAACGAGATGCCCGCCGCCGACGTCGAGATCGAGGACGCGCTGGCCGAGGGGATCAAGTTCCACTTCCTGACCAACCCCACGCGGCTGCTGGCGCGCGACAATAAAATCGTCGGCATCGAGCTGATCCGCATGGAACTGGACGAGCCCGACGCCTCGGGACGCCGCCGGCCGGTGCCGATCGAGGGCAGCGAATACACGGTGGACGCCGACGTGGTGATCCCGGCCATCGGCCAGCAGGCCGACCTAAGCTTCCTGACCGAGTCCCACGGCATCGGGGTCACACGCTGGGGCACGATCGAGGCCGACCCGATCACCGGGCTGACCGCGCGCCAAGGCGTGTTCGCGGGCGGCGATTGCGTACGCGGCCCCGATAGCCTGATCGTGGCCCTGGGCGACGGCAACCGCGCGGCCGCGGCGATTTTGCGTTATCTGGGCGGAGAGCCGGTGGAGGCCACGTTGCAAGAGGTGCTGCTCGAACAGACCCTGCACGGACTCAAGCCGTTCGACCCGGACGAGCGCATCGATCTGCCGCAGGGCGAACCGCGCGCCGGGCTACGGCATCTGCCGGTCCCCACGCGTATCAAAACCTTTGACGAGGTGGAGCAACTGTTCTCGACCGACGAGGCCGTGCGCGAGGCTGGGCGCTGTTTGCGCTGCTATCGCCTGGCCGGGTTCGCGGTGTGACCATGGGCAATCCGACCAAGCGCTATACCCTTACAATCGACGGCAAGCAGGTCGAGGTTCCGGCCGGGACCACGATCCTCGAGGCGGCGCGCAGCGCGGGCGTGCAGATCCCGACCCTCTGTCATCACGATCGGCTGGACCCCATCGGCTCGTGCCGGGTGTGCCTGGTGCGCGTCGCGGGCTGCGACCAGCCGCTGACCGCCTGCGACACTCCGGCCGAGTCCGGGATGGTCGTCACCACCGAATCCGACGAGCTGACCGAGCTGCGTCGTCAATCCGTGGGCTACGTGCTGGCCCATCACCCGCTGGACTGCCCGGTGTGCGACAAGGGCGGCGAGTGCCTGTTGCAGGACCTGACCTATCAGCTCGGAATCAGCGAACCGCTGTTTCAAGTCCAGGGCGAGCGCGGCGGCGACCGCATCGAACGCGGCTGGCCGCTGATCATCCGCAACGACCTACGCTGCATCCGCTGCGGCCGCTGCGTGGCGATCTGCCGCCAGGTGCAGGCCGTGGGCGCGCTGGAATTCATTGGCCACGGGCTCGAGGCCCACGTCGACACGGTGGACGGCGAGCCGCTGAACTGCGAGTTCTGCGGACAATGCCTGCACGTCTGCCCGGTGGGCGCGCTGCTCAGCAAGCCGTTCCTGCACTCGGCGCGGGTCTGGGACCTGGAGCGCACGAGCACCACCTGCCCCTACTGCGGCGTGGGCTGCAAGCTGTTCCTGGACACGCGGCGCAAGAAGATCAAGCGCGTATTCCCCGACGAGAACGGCCCCAACAAAGGCAACCTGTGCGTACGCGGCACCTTCGGCTGGGGCTTTGAGCACGCGAGCGAACGCCTGGCCACGCCGCTGCGGCGTCACGGCGATCACCTGCGCCCGCTGTCAGACGAACAGGCGCTGGACATCGCCGCGGACGCGCTGCAGCAAGTGCTGCAAAACGACGGCCCGTCGGCCGTAGCCGCCCTGGCCTCGGCGCGGATGACCAACGAGGAGATCGCGCTGCTGCGCTGCATGATGCGCGACGTGATCGGTTCGCCGCACATCGACTCGCTGGCCGCTCTGGGCTACCGCCAGGCGCTCGAGGCGGTCGTGGAGGGATTGGGCACGGCGCACCACGCGCGGATCGGCGAGCTCGAGGGTCACGACGCGATCCTGGTAATCGGCTCGGACCTGGCGGTGGAAATGCCCGTGGCGAGCATCGAGCTGCTGCACGCCACACGTCGGCTCGACGCCGAGCTGATGGTGCTGGCCAACCGTCCGACCAAGCTGGCGAAGCACGGTACATTCTCACGGATTCTCAAACCCGGCGGCGAGCCCGCGGCCGCCCTGGCCTTGATTAAATGGTTGGTCGAGTCCGGCCGTTTTGACGAACGCTTCGTGGGCGAAAACACCATCGGCTTCTCGCATGCCAAAGAATCGCTTTCGCGGCTGAAGCTCGATGAGCTGCTCGAGCGCTCGGGCCTGGACCACGACCATCTGGCGCAAGTGGTCAACACCCTGCGCCACGCGCAACGGCCCTTGATCGTAATCGGGCCCGACCTCTACGAGGCGCCGGCGGGACTGGCCGCGGTGCGCGGGCTGGTGAACCTGATGCTCTGCTGCCCGCTGGTCGACCGCGACTCGCGGATCCTGCTCTCGGCCGATCGCTGCAATTTGCGCGGAGCGGCGCAGATCGCCCGGCCGGGCGAAAACGGACTGGACGCCAACCGGATTTTCGAGGAGGCGTTCAAGGGTCAGATCAAGGCACTGCTGCTGTTCGGAGTCACGCCGCTGGCCAACTTCCCCAAACGTCAGCGCGTGCTTGAGGCCCTGGAGAAACTCGATTGCCTGATCGTCTGCGATCCGTTCCTCACCGACGCGGCCTCGCGCGCCACGGTGGTGATCCCCTCCGCGACCTTCGCCAGCAAGAACGGCAGCTATACCGCGGCCGACGGCACGCTGCGACCGTTGCGGCGGGCCGTTCCCGCGCCGGGCCGTTCGCTGAGCGACCTGGAGATCATCGAAGAACTGGCGCGCCGTCTGGATCACGGCCACATCGGGCCGACTATCGAGGATGCGCAGAAGGAACTTTTCAGCCTGCCCGCTTACGCCGGGCTGGACGAACGCTCGCTGGCGGCCGGAGATTTTTGCCCCTCAGCCGCCAAACCCGAGAAGTACAAGCAGCTCGAAATCAGCATCGATCCCAAGGACCTGATCGCGGACCATACGGGCGATCTGGAACTGATCGCCGCGCCGCTGTTGTTCCACAACGGCACGCTCTCGACCCACGCCACCAAGGGCCCGGGGCTGCTGGCGCCCGAACCGCGGCTGCGCATCAATCCGACCGACGCCCAGCGCTTGGGATTGTCCGCGGGAGTTTCGCTTAGGGTCGAAAACAGCGGCGGCAGCATCATCGCGCCCCTGGATCTCGACGCGGAGGTGCCGCCCGGAACGCTGCTGGCGCCGACCCATTTTAAGTCGCTGGGGCTCGGATCATTGATCACCCGCGGACGCACCGCAACGGTGAAAGTCGCACCTGCCGACTAACGCGCCCGATCGTGAAGCCCGCAATATTCGTGCGGGTTCGTCGCGAGGCGCACAAGGCGCTTCAAATACAAGGAAGCCGTGGCGATCATCCGCAGGCGTACCCGTTGCGGTACGTCGAGGACGAATCGTCATGGATGACGCAGTAGTTGAGGATGGATTGTGCGCCGCAGCAGAAGCCGCATGAATAATGCGGGCTAATCCTGAAGAAGTTTGATTAAAACGACTGTGATGTTGTCGCGCCCGCCCGCGGCCAGGGCGTCCTTGATCAGTGCGTTCGCCGTGTCCTCGACCGACTCGTGGTCCTTGAGCAGCTCGCTGATGTGCTTGTCATCGAGCATGTCGGTCAGTCCGTCGGAACACAATAGGAAGATGTCGTTCGCCAAGCTCGAGAGTCGGCGCGTGAACACGTTGAGCACGCCGGAATGATCCACGCCCACGGCCTGGGTCAGGATGTGTTTGCGCGGATGCTCGCGCGCCTGCTCCGGTGTCAGGCGGCCCATCTCGACCATCAGCTGCACCTCGGAGTGGTCCTTGCTCAACTGATAGAGCTCGCCGTCGCGCAGCAGGTAGGCCCGGCTGTCGCCCACGTGGGCCAGAATCACCTCGCCTTGAAACACCAGCAGCGCGGTGATCGTGGTGCCCATGCCGAAGCATTCCGGGTTGTCGGCAACGTGTTCGCGGATGCGCTCATTGGCCAGCAGCAGCATTTGGACCAGCCGCTCCTGCAGCGCCTCGCCGTTCTGGTTGGCGTCCCCGCGCGTGTAATACTCGGACAGCGTCTGGGCCGCCAGGCGGCTGGCCACCTCGCCCGCGGCCACTCCGCCCATACCGTCGGCCACCACGTACAGCCGTCCGAGCTCCGGGTCGTGCGGACCGAGGTTGGCCAAATCATAAGAGAAGAGGGAGTCCTCGTTGTTGGCCCGAACCAGACCCTTGTCGGTACGTACTGCGGTATGTATGCGAAGTACCATCTGCGGCTGTTTTCCTCTGATGATCTGGGGAATATAGCAGATGATGGGGCTCGCATCCAATGTAAACAAATTCACCCATCGCACCGTCCATTTCGGATAGTATGCGGCCGATGATCGTACTGGGAATCGAAACGAGCTGCGACGAGACCGCGGCGGCCCTGGTGGACGGCAGACGATTGCTCTCCTCGGTGGTCGCCAGCCAGGTCGAGGATCACCGCAAGTACGGCGGGGTGGTGCCCGAGATCGCCAGCCGACTGCACATCCAGGCCGCGCTGCCGGTGATCAGCGCGGCGCTGGAGCGCGCGGGCATCGGCCCCGAGCAGGTGCAGGGGGTCGCGGCCACGCGCGGCCCGGGCCTGATCGGCGCGGTGCTGGTCGGCCTGAGCCTGGCCAAGGCGTTTGCCGCGGCACGCGAAATACCGATGATCGGCGTGAACCACGTGGAGGCGCACCTGGCCGCCACGCTGCTGCTGGACGACCCGCCGCAATATCCATACCTCGGGCTGGTGATCTCCGGCGGTCACTCGGACCTCTACGTTGTGCGCAGTTTCGAGCAAACCGAGCTGCTCGCCAAAACTCTCGACGACGCGGCCGGCGAGGCTTTTGACAAGGTCGGCCAGATGCTGGGCCTGCCCTACCCCGGCGGGCCGGAGATCTCGCGGCTGGCCGAGCACGGCGATCCGCGGGCGTTCGCCCTGCCGCGGCCCAGGCTGCGCTCCAAGGATCTGGACTTCAGCTTCTCGGGACTCAAGACCGATGTGCGGCGCACGGTCCAAGCGTTGGGCGACGATCTGGCATTACGCCGGGCCGACCTAGCCGCGAGCTTTGAGCAGGCGGTGATCGACGTGCTGATCGACCGCGCGCGGCGCGGTGCGCGCGACACGGGGCTGAACACGCTGGTGGTCAGCGGCGGCGTGGCCGCCAACCGCGCCCTGCGCCGATCATTGGCCGAACTGGCGCAGGCCCAGGGGCTGCGGCTGGTGCTGCCGCCGATCGAGCTGTGCACCGACAACGCGGCAATGGTCGCCGCGGCCGGGGCCGTGTTGCTGGAGGCCGGACGGCGTTCGGAGCCCGACCTCGACGCCTTCGCCTCGCTTGCGAGGTAGAGATGCCCGAGCCGGTCGCGCTGCGTAAATCGCTCTCGCAGAACTTCCTGCCCGACCCTAAAACCCTCGAGCGCATTGTCAACGCGGCCCAGGTCGGCCCAGACGATGCGGTGCTCGAGATCGGCGCCGGATCGGGCCACCTGACCGCGGCCCTGTCCCGCGCCGCGCGCCGCGTGACGTCGATCGAGTTCGACCGACGTCTTGAACCGGCTTTGCGCAGCCGCTTCGACCCGTCGGGCAACGTCGAGCTGATCTTCGCCGACGCGCTGAAGGTCGGATTGCGCGAGCTGGTGCCCGAACCGCGAATTAAAATCGTGGCCAACCTGCCCTATCACCTGGCCACCCCGATCCTGGTGCGGCTGCTGGAGCACGGGGAACTGTGGTCGATCGCCGCGCTGCTGCTGCAAAAAGAGGTGGTGCAACGCATCTGCGCGATTGGCGGCCGCAACGTGAGCTCGATCTCGCATCTGGTGCGGCTGCACGCCGAGTCGACCAACGCGGGGATCGTCAAGCGCACGGTGTTCGTGCCGCGCCCCAAGGTTGATTCGGCGATCCTGCGGCTGGACTTCGAGCGCCCCTGGCCGCAACAACCGACTGATCCGGCGCTGTTCCAGCGCGTGCTGCGCGCTGCGTTCTCAGGCAGACGCAAGATGTTGAGCAATGCGCTTACGACTCTGGGCCTGCCCAATACAGACGACAAGCAAGTCCTGGCCACGTTGCTGCAACGTGTGGGCGTTGATCCCCGGGCGCGGGCCGAGCAGCTCGCGCTGCCGGATTTTATCGCCGTTGCCGACGAGCTGGCGCGGCTGCAAGGCAACCTTTGACATGAAAAATCAAAGCGGGTAGCATTGCACGGAATTTGCGTCTCCCCCCCCAGTCACCGATAGGACAAGGAAACGAAGATGGCCCGGGGCCGACATATCGTCATCGAAGGTCCAATCGGCGTGGGGAAGACGAGCATGACGCGAATGCTCGCCCAGCGGATCGGGGCCCGGCCGCTTTTCGAGCAGGCGTCTGAAAATCCGTTCCTTGAAGATTTCTATCGAGACCGGCGTAAGTTCGCGTTTCAAACGCAGATTTTCTTTCTGCTGTCGCGCTGGCAGCAACAGAAGGAATTGGCGCAGCCGGACCTGTTCAGCGAGGGCGTGGTCGCCGACTACCTGTTCGCCAAGGACCGGATCTTCGCCCAGCTCAACCTCTCGGAGCGCGAGCTGACCCTCTACAACCGACTGTACGATCTGCTAATCACTGATATTCCCAAGCCGGACCTGGTAGTATATTTGGCAGCGCCGACAAAGGTGCTGTTGAAAAGAATCCGGCAACGCGGCACGCCGCAGGAAAGGCCGATAACCTCCGATTACTTGGAGGAGTTGAACCAGACCTACAACCGGTTCTTTTTCAACTACGAGGAGTCGCCCCTGCTGGTGGTCAACACCAGCGAGATCGACTTCGTCGCCAACACAGACGACTTTGAGGAACTCCTGCGGGAGATCCTCAGCCACGAGAGGGGAGTCAAGCACTTCATACCGCTTGGATCCGGCTAGGCCGGACCGGGACGGACGCACAGATCAGGGAACCTGACGTCGACGTCAAACCTACGGCGATCGGCACATGTCGCGGAGCCCTCGATATTCGATCGCGTTCCCTCGGTACGGCCGGGGGTTTTTATTTTTGAGCGATAAAGCACAGCCAATGGTAATTGAAACCATTACCCAGATGCAGCGCTGGTCCGACGAGCGCCGCGCAGAGGGGCTGCGCATCGGCTTCGTACCGACCATGGGCTATTTGCATACCGGCCACCTGGGCCTGGTGGACATCGCGCGCGAGAGGGCCGACCTGGTCGTGGCCAGCATCTTCGTCAATCCCACCCAGTTCGGACCCAACGAGGACCTTGCGCGCTACCCGCGCGACTTCCAGGGCGACTACGCCAAGTTCGCGCAGCACGGCACGCACGTTGTCTTCTGCCCCTCGGCCGACGAGATGTATCCCGAGGGCTACAGCACCTACGTGCGCGTCGAGGGGTTGTCCGACGGCCTGTGCGGCGTATCGCGGCCGGTGCACTTCCGCGGCGTGGCCACGATCTGTCTCAAGCTGTTCAACATGGTCAAGCCACACGTCGCGGTCTTCGGTAAAAAAGACTACCAGCAGTGGAGCGTCATTCGACGGCTGGTGCGCGACCTGCACCTCGAGATCGAGGTCGTGGGCGGGACCACGGCACGCGAGCCCGACGGCCTGGCGATGAGCAGCCGCAACGCCTACCTGCAACCCGATGAACGAACGGCCGCACTGTGCATCAAACGCGGCCTGGAAAGCGCCAAACAGGCGTTCAACCAAAACGAACGCGAAGTGAAAAAATTAATCGACCTGGCCAAGGCGAGCATTGAGGCCCAGCCGCTGGCCAGGATCGATTACGTTGAGATAGTTGACGCGGAAAACCTACAGCCTTTGCAGGGGCGGGTGGAACAAGACGCCTGCCTGGCCGCCGCGGCCTACCTGGGGAAGACACGCTTATTGGACAACGTTGAGTTGTCCGTAGCTGATGGGAGACGAGCACCATGAAACGCACCATGCTCAAGAGCAAAATCCACCGTTGCGTGGTAACCGGCGCCGACGTGCATTACGAGGGAAGCATCGCCATCGACTCCGAACTGATGGCCAAAGCCGACATCCTTCCCTACGAGAAGCTCGACATCTGGAACGTCGATGCCGGCACGCGCTTTTCAACCTACGCCATTGTCGGAAAACCGGGATCGGGCGAGATCACGGTCAACGGCGCTGCGGCGCGGCTGGTTGCCGCCGGAGACAAGGTCATCATCGCCTCCTGGCTCGACCTGGAGCCCGATGAGATCGCCGCGCACAAGCCCAAGCTGCTGTTCGTGGACGAGCACAACCGCGTTAAAAGCTCGGCCCCCAAGCTGGCGATCTCCTGACCGCCGCACAGACCGCGACCGGCCACGGCCGCCGCAACCGGTCCTGTTGACATCCCACGGGCGTCCGATCCGGGCGCCCGTTTCGTCTGTGCGCTCCGCGCGTCAGCAGTTATAATCCACGCTGTAACATTAAACGGAGGTGTTGTTTGAGCCGCCTGGGCCGACTATGGAACGTGGTCAAGGAGATTCTCAAGCGTTACCTGCTGACCGGAATCGTGGTCACGGTGCCGCTGGTCGTCTCAATCTGGGTACTGTGGCTGGTGATCGGCTTTGTGGACCGCACGACCGACAGGCTGCTCTCGCTGCTGCCCGACCCCTTCGGTCCCGAGCACTGGGTGCACTTCAACTTCCCGGGACTGGGCGTGATCATCACGCTGCTGCTGCTGATCCTGATCGGCGCGCTGGCGCGCAACCTGATCGGTCGCCGGGCGATGTCGCTGACGGAATATATCATCGAACGCATCCCGCTGATGCGCTCGGTTTACAGCGCGATCAAGCAACTGCTGACCACGCTGTTCGTGGCCAACACCGGCAACTTCAAGCGCGTGGCGCTGATCGAATATCCGCGCCCCGGGATCTGGACCCTGGCGTTCGTGACCAACGACAACGTCGGAGTGCTTAAAAGCGTGCTGCCCGAACCGTGTTCGAGCGTATTCGTGCCCACCACGCCCAATCCGACCTCGGGCTACTACGTGATCGTTCCCAAGCGCGAGCTGATCAACATCGAGGTCAGCGTGGAGCAGGCGTTCAAGATGCTGATCTCGGCGGGCATCATCGCCGAGGCGTCCACTGGAGTTGAAGCCGACTGATGCGCCGCGATTGGATCGCACCGTGCGCGGTCACGCTGCTGGCCGGAGCGTTGCGCTTCATCGGCCTGGGCGATCAATGTTTCTGGGGCGACGAGCTGTGCTCGATCAACGTCACCAAGTTCCCCCTGGCCTCGTCCCTGGCCTATTACAGCACCGACCCGCACCCGCCGCTGTTCTACATCAGCGTGCGGCTGATGCGCCAGTTCGGCGAATCCGAGACCTGGCTGCGCGCGATCCCCGCACTGTGGGGAACCCTTGCGGTCCTGGTGCTCTACCTGGCTGTGCGGCAACTGCACGGCACGCGCGCCGCGCTGATCGCCGCGCTGGTGTTGGCGCTCAATCCGCTGCACAACTGGATCAGCCAGGATCTGCGCAACCTGAGCATGCTGACCACCCTGGGCGCGCTGTCGGTGCTGCTGTTGATCCCGATTGCCAGGGGACGCCGCGACCGACTGAGCCCGGCCCACGCGCTGGTCACGGCCGCCGCGCTGTACACCAATTACTTCGCCTTTTTCATCGTGGCCTTCCAAGGGCTCTACCTGCTGTGGTCCAGGCGCAGCCTGCGCCAGCTCAAACACATTGCCGTGCCGTTGCTGCTGTTCGCACCCTGGACGCTGTTCCTGGTTTCGCAGTTCATTCACGGCCAGAGCTGGCGCGAGTTCACATCCCTGGGTCAGATGCTGTTGCAGACCTGGCTGGCCTGGACGTTCAACTCGTTTCCCTGGCGACCATCAACGCTAAGCGGCCTGCTCGAGCCGCTGCTGGCGCGCAGCGGGCCGAACTACGGACTGGTTCAGCTGGCGCTCAGTGCGCCGGCCCTGCTGCTTGTCGGCTGGAGTCTGGTCCGGCGCAAGGATCGCGGGAACCGATTGTTCGCCGCCTACCTGCTTCTGCCCTTCGCACTGGTGCTGGCCGTATCGCTGTTCGTACCGCTGTTCTCGGCCAAGTACATGGTGTTCGTGGTCCCGGCGTTCGCCGCCTGCGTCGGCCTTGGTTTCGACGCGGCCTGGGAACGCTCGCGGATCCTGGCCGGGGCCTGCCTGGCCGCGCTGCTGCTGTGCGGCGCGCTGGGCATCGCGCAGACGCGCAACGATCCGCTCTACTCCAAACCGCAGTGGCGCGAGGCGTTCAGCGCCATGGCCTCGCGCACCGGGCCGCGCGACCTGCTGTTGGTCTTCAGCCGCCACAGCACGCCGGACCTGCTGTACTACTACCGGGGCGATGCGCCGCTGAAACAGATCATCCTCGATTCCAGCCGTCTGACGGTCCCCGACGATTCCGACGAACTGCATCTGCGCCTGGAGAAGCTGATCGCGGAGCGCGACACGGTCTGGCTCGCCGACTACATGGGCTACCTGCACGACCCGCAACGCTCGGTGGAACGCCAGCTGGATCAGCGGCTGGAACGCGGAGAACCGATATCGGTGCAGCCATACATGGGGATCCGATTCATCCCCTACAGCTCGCCACAATCCGCTGACGAGGCGACGCTGCCATGAGACGGTCGACCCCGGTCCTGATCGTGCTCGCGCTGCTGGCCGCGATTGTCGGGCTGATCAACGGCGGACCGATGGGCGCGCTGCGCGCCGTGCTCTATCTGGCAGCCGTGCTTTGCGGCGCGGTGCTGACCCTCTACACCCTGCGCCGGATAATCTCGCTACTGCTGCTGTTGCTGCCGCGCACATCCGAGCCGGTACCCACCGAATCCGAGCCCTGGCCCAACCTGCTGCTGCTGGTGCCGTGCCGCAACGAGGCCGCGGTGCTGCCCGAGACCATCTCCCGCCTGGTGCTGATCGAGGCTCCGCCGGATCGATTGCGAGTGCTGCTGATCGACGACGGATCAAACGACAACACAGCCGAGCTGCTTGATGCGGCATGCAAGGGGCGCGGCAACTGGAGCGTATTCCAGGTGCCGCCCGAGCGAGCGGGCGCGGGCAAGCCCGCGGCGCTCAACGCAGCCCTGGCCGATGAGCAATGGGCCGAGGTTGTGCTGGTGCTCGACGCGGACGACCGCGTACCGCCGGACTGGCCCATTAGCGCGGCCGCGCAGATCAACGCCGGGGCCGACGCGGTGCAGTTCGGGCTGCGGATCCACAACGGAACCCGGAACGCAGTTACCGCCTACTGCCTGCTCGAACAGATCGTGCACCAGGCGGGGATCGTGCGCATCCTGGAGCTGGCCGGCAATCCGCCGCTGCTGGGCCACGGATTTGCCATCAGGCTCGACACGCTGCGAAGGGCCGGAATGTTCCCCGAGGGGAGCCGCGCCGAGGATGTGCCGCTAAGTAAAGCGCTGCACGCGCAGGGCAGCAAAGTGCGCTTCGTGCGCGAGCCGCTGGTCGAGCACCTGGCCCCGCAAAGCGTGCGGGCCTACATCGACCAACACGCCGGCTGGTCGCGGGCCTTTGCCTCTGAACCGTGGTGGGACCCCTCCGGCGGGCTTCTGGCGCGACTGGCCGGTCTGCTGTATTTGCTGGGCTACGCCGACCGCGCGGCGCTGCTGGTGGGGCTGGCGCTGGCGCTGCTCGCGCCGCTGAGCGGCGTGGCCTTCCCCTGGTGGCTGATCGCGGCTCCGCTGCTTTGCGCAGCGCTGTTCGCGGCCGGAGCGCTATTACAAGCGCGCGAGCCGCTGGCGCTGTGGTTGCGGCTGATCCCCGCACCGCTGATCTTCCTGGCCGACATGCTGGCCGCGTTGCGCGGCCAGTTCTCGGCGCTACGACCCGGTCCCCAACCCTGGGTGGTCACGCCCAAGCCCGGCGGCAACGAGCAGACCGATGTTGCGCATACCTGGGCAGTGGTCGTGGTTCACGGCAAGCCGCCGAGCTTGCCGCGTTGCCTGGAGGCCCTGCGCCGCTCTGGAGTGCAACGCGGGATCGTGATCGCCGACATGCCGCTGCTGGAACACGGCCGTCCCTGGGCCGCAATCTATGAGCCGGGATTCGACTTCTTCTATCAGCCGGGCAACCGCGGGTACGCGGCCGCGGCCAACGTCGGCCTGGAGCGCGCCTTTAACGCGGGCGCGCGCCACGCGCTGCTGTGCAACCCCGACGCGTTCGTCGATCCGGACGCGGTGCGGGCGCTTTCGCGTTTGGCCGACCGTCATGCTGATTGCGCCTGCGTGGGCGCGCTGGTCCGGCGCGGCGACGATTGCTCAATCCTCGAGGGGTTTGCCGGAGCGATTCGTCCCAACCAATTCCTGGCTCGCATTCGCGGCCAGGGCGAGCCGTCGGCAAACGCGCGCTACTCCGCCGGACCCGTGGACTTCCCCCTGGGTTGCTGCCTGTTGATTACCCGTCGCGGCTGGAACCTGGTCGGAGGGCTTGATAGTGAACTCTACTGCTATCACGATGAGCTCGATTGGTGCGAACGCGCGCGGGCGCGCGGGTTGCGTTGCTTTGTCGAGCCCCGGGCCACGGTCGAGCACGCGGGGCCCACGAGTTCGATGGCGCGAATTGTTAAGACCTACTTCCTGGGACGCAATGCCGAGCTGCTCTCGCGCAGGCTGCGTGGACCGGGATTGCGGGCTGTTTATCTCGCCGCGTGCGCGGCTGAGAGCGCGTTGTGGATTTTGGGCCGCAGCCGCGAGATTGAGCAGGTCGCCTGGCGCATGCGTGGACGGCGTGACGCGCGAGTCAACGCGCCGCCCGACCCGTGGATCGTCAAACGGATCGGCCTACAGGTGACGGAGGACGATTGAGCGAACGAACCGTAATCTTCGGCGCCGGATTGGCCGGACTAAGCGCCGCGGACATGCTCAGCGCGCGCGGCCGCGAGGTGCACATCTTCGAGCGTCTGCCGCAACTGGGCGGCTTGGCGCGCAACGTGCGCATGGGCGGCTTCACCTTCGACCTGGGCGGGCACCGTTTCTTCTCGGCCGACCCGGGGCTGATCGCTTGGCTGCAAGAGCTTTTGGGCGACGACCTGCTGACGGTCGACCGCCGCAGCCGGATCATGCTCGGCGACCGCTTTTTCGACTACCCGCTGCGGCCGGCCAACGCGATGCTCGGGTTCGGCGCACGCGACACGGCGCGCATCGTGCGCGACTACGGCACAGCCGCGCTGGGCCGCCTGCTGGGCCGCTCGCGGGACGACGACTTCGAAAGCTGGATCTGTTCGCGCTTCGGCCGCGCACTGTTCGAGATCTACTTTCGGCCCTACACCGAAAAAACCTGGAGCCTGCCCTCCAGCGAGATCAGCGCGGACTGGGCCAACACGCGCATCCAACTGCTGAGCCTGTTCGACGCGGTGCGCAAGGCATTGCTAAGTTCGCGGCGCTCCCCGCGCACTTATGCCTCGCAGTTCTTTTATCCGCGCGGCGGAATCGGCCGCATCGCCCAGGCCCTGGCCAAGCGGGTCGAGGCGCACGGCTCGGTGATTCACCACGTGCGCGGAGTCGAACGCGTGCGCCATGAAAACGGCCGCGTACGCGCCGCGCTGGTGCGCGAGCCCGACGGATTGGTCGAGGTCCAGGGTGCGCAGTTTATCTCCAGCGTGCCGATCACCGAGCTGATCCGCATCCTCGATCCGCAACCGCCGACGCAGGTGCAGGACGCCGCGCGGATGCTGGCCTACCGCTCGCTGGTCTGCGTGTTCATGATCATCGACCTGGAGCAGGTGAGCGACGACACCTGGATTTACTTCCCCAACACGGCGCAGATTTTCGGCCGCAGTCACGAGCCGCGCAACTGGGAACGCGAGATGAGCGAACCAGGGATGACCAGCTTGTGCCTGGAGATCTTCTGCGGTCCCGGCGATGCGGCTTG
This sequence comes from Candidatus Alcyoniella australis, assembly GCA_030765605.1. Classification (NCBI taxonomy): domain Bacteria; phylum Candidatus Lernaellota; class Candidatus Lernaellaia; order Candidatus Lernaellales; family Candidatus Alcyoniellaceae; genus Candidatus Alcyoniella; species Candidatus Alcyoniella australis. The sequence continues at coordinate 48,025 of JAVCCG010000119.1, read as the reverse complement.
GGAGCTGGACGACAAGGCGTTGGCCGACCTGGCGGTGCGCGACCTGGTGGCCACCGGCCTGGTGGCGCGCGACAAGATCCGCACCGCGTTCATCGAGCGCGTGCCCGACGCCTACCCGCTGTTCCGCGTGGGGTACGAGCGACAACTGGCCGTGCTCACGCAATACCTATCCACCTTGGAGAACCTGCACCCGGTGGGCCGCACCGGCCGCTTCGCCTACCTTAATATGGACGAGGTGGTGGCCGACGCCCTGGACCTTGCCGGGCGTCTGGGCGAGGGCTGAGCGCGATGCCCAAACGCCTCGGCACCGCAACCCAGGCCAGAACCCTGCTGATGCTCATGGCGCTGTGCCTGGCCGCGCACCAGGCGTTGGACCTGCTACGCCGACCCTACGGATTCGAGCCCGAGTCGTTTCGGCTCTCGGCCCTGCTGGTGCTGGGCAGCATGGTGCTGGCTGCTGTTCTGGCCCTGCGCGGAATCGAGCGCGAGCGCACCAGCCTATTTCAAAAGCTCTTGGAACGTCCCACGCGCAACGCCAAAATCCTGGTGGCGATCTGCTTCGCCCTGGGCGCGCTGGCCGCGGCCCTGGCCCCGCAGTGGAACGACGAACGCTTCAACCTCGAGGCGGCCCAGGTCCTAATCGACCACGGCCTGGGTCAATATCTGGCGAACTACGGGTCGCTCTCCGACTGGCTCTCGCCGCACCATCCGCCGCTGCTGGCCACGATCTACGGGCTGCTGTTCAAGCTCAGCGGCTCCTCGCTGTTCGCCGGCCGGCTGCTGGGCCTGGCGTTCTTCTGCGCCGCCCAGTGGATGACCTTCGCCCTGGGCCACGAGCTGTACGACGAACGCAGCGGCCTGATCGCCGCGGCCTGTCTGCCGTGCTTTCCGCTGGTGATCTTCGAGGCGCCCACCGCGCTGTTCGACATGCCGTTCCTGTTCTTCTTCCTGGCCGCGCTGCTGTACTTCAAGCGCACGTTGGACCGCGGTGGATACGGCAACGCAATCACAGCCGCCCTGGCGATCGGGCTGGGCGGACTGACGCGTTACAACATGCTGTTCATCTACCCGATCCTGCTGGCGATGCTCGTGCGTTACGGCAAACCCGGCGCATGGCGCGATCGACGCGTGTGGCTGGCGGCTTTGGGTCCGGTGCTGGTGGCCGCGCCCTGGATCGCGTACTTGGCGCTGACCGAGGTCGGCCGGATGCAGGTCCAGCGGCTGGCGAGCTACCTACTGGTGGCGTTTGTGCCCGAGGGCGGACCGCAGTACGTGCGCGAGGCGCTGCTGCCCGTGCTGCCGGTGCATCTGGGGATGTTCATGGTGCCGCCGCTGGTTTACGGCTGCTGGATCAGCGTTCGGCAGGCGCGCTCGAATACCGAGCGACGCCGCGCGACGAGCCTGATTTTCTGGTGGATCGCGATCCTGCTGGTGCTAACCGGGCTGACCATCCCGCATGTGCGCTACCTGCTGCCCGCGTTCCCCGCCCTGGCCCTGGCCATGGCCCGCGGCCTGCTCAACCTCGGGCCGCACGCCGGGTCGGTTTATTTGCTGGCGCTGTTTTGCAGCCTAAGCAGCGCGTTGGTCTACGACCTACTCAGCGCCTTCGGCCTGGTCTACGTCTTTTATTAGTTAAAAATAATCTGGCCCGGCCCGCGGTCTGCGTTGATCAGCGGCCCTTGATCTTGCGCAGATCGATCGAGGTCAGGCCCATGGTCGAGCGGGGCATGCCCGAGGATTTGGACTTAGCCGCTGAGCCTTTGCGTTTGCGCGGCTTGCTCACCAGCGGCTGGCCGGTAAGCGAGACCACGGCGCTGGCCTTGGACGGACGGGCTACAGGCTTGCTCGCCTTGGATTTGGCGGCTTTAGGTTTTACGGCTTTGGGGGTTGCGGCCTTGGGTTTGGCTTTGACGGGCGGCGGGGGCTGGACAACGCGCAGGTCCTTGGTGGACAACGGCTGCTTCCGAGCCTTGGGTGCGGCGGCTGCCTTGGGCTCCGGCTGCTGCTTGGTCTGGGGCTGCTCCGGCTGCTGCTCCATGCTGCTGCGCAGGGCCTGTTTCAGCTCGCTCTGCGAGGCCTGCCGCAGGGTGTCCAGATTAGATTCCAATCGGGCCAGGGACGAGCGCAGGTCGGAGAGCTTGCGCCCCGAGCGCGCCAGCACGGCCTCCAGGGTTTGTAAATCGCCGTGGCTGGGCAGCCCGATCATTCCGCGCACGCTGGAGATCGTATCCATCAGGCGCGCCCGACTCTTGGAGATTCCCTCCATGCGCCGGGTCAGACCGTCGTTGTCGAGCAATATGCTGATCACTTCGCTCAGCCGCTCCTCGCCCACGGAGAGAATCCGGGTCAGCTTGCCCTCAGGGCCTTCCATTTGCACTCCTCGGCCCGGATCATTGCCAGAGTTCCAACCAGCGCTCGCGCTGAGGAACAATCCCGGCTGATAATCCAGGTTAGAAAGTCACTCCCACCTGCATTCCGCCGCCGAAGATGTCGCCCGAGGTCTTGACCACCTGGAACGGATATTCGTCGTCGATCTGTTGCTGAACCACGCGCCGCGGCTCGAGGTGGAACATCTGGCCGTAGACGTCGATGGTGAAGAAGTCCATCACCGTCACGCCCAGGCCGCTGCTGAACACGTGCGTCGTATTGTCGACCAGGTTGACCAACCCCTGCTCTTCTTTGAGGGGCGTGGGAATGTACTGGTAGCCGCCGCGCAGCTTGAACTGCATCTCGTGAACCATCCACAGGCCGCGCAGCTTGGGCAGCGCGTACTCCACGCCGACGCGCGGCACGATCGTGTCGCGTAGTTGCGGCACCAGCGGCTCGGCGATGTTCAGCGGCATTACGATCTCGGCGTCGATACCCGGCACGTTGATGTCCACCGGCGGCAGCGGTCCCAGCGCGCCGACAACCGGCAGCGTGATCGATTTGACGCGGCCGGTGATCGTCGCCGGCAGCGTGCTGAGGTTGACCCGCAGTTCGTCGATATCGAGTTTGAAGTCCGGGCTGGGGAACTCCGACCAGTCGAACCAGGTCGCATCGAACGAGAACAGCAGCCCCTCGATCGGCTCGACCGCCGCGCCCACCGTGGCCTGCTGCGGCTGCCACATCTCGGTGGCAAACAGGTTGGCCTCGATCGGCAGCTTGACCGTGATCGTCATCTCGCCCTCGAGCCCGTCGAGCTCCAGCGGCACGATCAGCGGCGTATCGCCGAGCATCGGGATGTCGATGATCACGTCGGCCTTGAGCGGGAACAGGCCGGGCACGAGCTTGTCGATCTCGCCCAAGTCGAAGGTGAACTCCTCGATCGCCATGTTGATCTTGGCGTCGATGTCCACCGACAGGCTGTAGTTATAGCGGTATGACGCGCCGAAGCGCAGCCACTCCAGCGGCTGATAGTGGATGCCGGCCACCGGGTCGAAAGTCACCGGCAGCGAGAGCTCGACGTCGATCCCGGACCGGATCGGCTCGGGCGCCGGATTGCCCGGGTCCAACGAGAGGTTGCTGTTGTCCAGTTGCAGCGGCACGTAGGCGCTGCCCTCGATGCGCAGAAAGATGCTCGCTCCGGCGCCGAAGCTCAGCCCGGGCAGCGGCTCGAACGCCGCGCCGGTGAGAATACAGATTCGTTTGGAGCGATTCTCGTGCATCAGGAAGGTCGGCTTGCGGCTGTCCAACGGTTTAAAGCGGATGATCACTCCGCGGGCCTCGGGCAGGTAGAGCCCCACTCCGTAGGCCAGCATCGGGTGCAGCTTGAGCGCCGCGCCGATGGTATAGCCGCTGACCAGCGGAACGTCCTCCTGCTCGTTGGCCAGATCGGCCAGCTGCTGAGCTTCGCTGCGCGTGGCGCTCTTGGCCGGTTGTAGCTCCATGGACAGCTTGGGGTACATCGCCATAAATCCGGCTGAGACCTGGTAGCCGCTGATCTGGGTCATGCCGGCCATGTTGTAGTAGATCGCCTCCCAGTCGTCGGCCACCGCGGTGAACGCAGAGCCCATGGCGTTGGCCCGGGCGCCGAAGCCGTAGAGGTCCAGCGGGCTGCCCAGCGCGGCCGGGGCCAGCGCCAGACAGACGATCAGCGCACACAGGTATTTGGCGATCCGCCGGCTATCGGATATCAAGGGAAATCGCCCCCCAAAGTGATTGCGGTATGTTCATTCCCTTATAGAGGATTGCCCTGGATTAAATCAAGCTGCACTCGGGCTACAGCGCCCGGATTCGACATCGATTCAATCCTGGGACTCAAATACGATGTCGCACCACATGTGTTCGCTGGTGTGCGCCAGCTCGTCCTCGAGCCAGACCTCGATCGTGTGCGGGCCCTCCTCGGGGAACAACGCCTCTTCGCGTTGCAGCACCATATTGCCGAAGGTGCGACCCGCCTTGATGTTGGCGTCGTCCGCGTCGGTCTGGTCCCCTTCGACGTCCTCGCCGAAATATTCATTAAAAAAGACCGTGGCCACGTCGCCCTCGTCGTCGGTCCACGGGGCCTGAATCACGAAGTTCGAGCCGATGTAGACCTGCTCGGGACACTCTAGTTCGTCAAGGGTCGGAGCACCGGGCACCGTGTCGTCGTCATCATCCTGATCGTCGTCGTCCGTGTCGTCGTCATCGTCGCCGTCGTCATCGTCGCCGCCGCGCGAGTCGTCGTCATCGTCCGACTTCTCGGCCTCGCAGGCGTACATCATGAACGCAACCAGGCACAGCGCCGTGAGCAATGCCAACCACCTCATGTCTACCTCCCGTGAATCAGCGTAAGAATACCACGGCCTCGCGATCGAGCCGATACCAGGGTGCGTCGTTGCGCTTTGGCAGCGGTGCAATGATTTCGTAATAGGTTCCGGCGGCGAAGTCGATCAGGAACATCCGGTTGGAATTTCTGCCGATCAACTGCAGCGCGCCGAACTCGTCCCAGAAAGTTGGCACGGCGCGCTCGATCAACAGCGTCGGGTCACCGCGCGAATACGGATTATCGCCGTCCAGATCGAACAGCCGCAACGACTCGTTGCCTTGCTCGCCGCGACTGAAACCAAACACCTCGCGCGTATCGCGCCGCAGATAGACGTAGCCGTTTTTAGTCGGATGCGCGGCCAGCAGTTGAATCGCGGAGCCCGTTCCGGCCAATCCCAGGTCGCCGTCCTTTTTCCAGCTGAGCAGACGCTCGTCGGTCAGCGCATAGTACGGCAGCCGCCAGTTACGGTCATCGAGCAGTGCGGCAAAGCCCTGCACGTCGGCCTGCGCCAGTTGCTCATTTTCCGGCAGGCGCACCACCGTAAAGCGCTTGTTCTGCAAATCCGAACGAGCGGTCACGGCCACGCCCCAGCGCGGCAGATACTCCACGCGCTGCGCGCCGGGGAAGGTGAAGGTCTGCACCGCGCCGTCGTTGATATCGGCCCGCCGCACGTAGCTCGCGCGACCCTGCGCTCCGCCGTCGATCAGGCCCAAGGCGTAGCGTCCGTCGACCGAGAATCCGGCGCAGCGCTCGACCCAATCTTGGTCGCCGCCGAACGCCTCGCGTCCGTCCGGCAAATAGACCAGGCAGCGCTGCTGGCTGCGCAGCTCGGTCTGGATCGCCAGGGCGCCGCGCGATGAGATCTGCATCTTGCTGACGATCGCCACGCCGCTGGTGTAGCTGCCCGACGCCTCGTAGAGCAAGCTCTCCGCGCGCGTCTCGAGGTTCAGCCGCAACACCCTGATCAGCACCGGGCCCAGGCGCGGGGAGTACGGGTCTTGGCGCACGATGCACAATGCGGCCAGGCGGCGGGACGGGTCGACCTCGAACGCGGCGAGGTCGAAGCCGTCGGGCGGCACGTAGTAGACCGTGCGCTCCCAAAGTCCCTCGGCTCGTTCGGATTGTGTCAGCGCCACCAGCCGATTATCGCCGATCAACCATAGCTGGCTCAGCCGCGCGAGCAGCGCCGGGTCCTGCGTGAAGGTCCGGGCTTGATACTGACCCGGTACGCCCGGGGCATAGCTCGCAACTGGCCACAGGGCGAACGCCGCCAGAGCCAGTGTCAGGGCCGCGATGATCCTGCACGCTTTCATTGAGGGTCATTTACGCTGAGCCGCCCGCCGCTGTCAACGCCGCGATTGACAGGTCTTGGCCGCGGCCAATACCCTTGGCCCATGACGGCCGATCCTCCAACCGGCGAACAGCCGATATTCCCAAGGCGCATTGGGCGCTTGCTGGCCTCGGAGCCCTGGCTGGTCGTGCTCAGCGCGGTCTGGGCTGCGCTAGCGCTGATCCTGCCCACCGACGCGCGCACGCTGGTCGACGATTCGTGGAACTTCGCCCTGCCCGTGCAGCAACTGCTGTTCCACGGCAGACTCTACTTCGATCCGTTCAACTCGGCCGCCGCTGTGATCCACACGCTGTGGGGCGCCCTGTTCTGCCTGGTGTTCGGCTTCGAGCCCTGGGTGCTGCGGCTGTCCAACGTGGCCGCGACCTATTTGGCGGCTGTGGGACTTTACTCGATGGTGCGCTGGTCGGGCCGTCGCGGGGATGAGGCGTTCATCGCGGCGCTGGTGCTCAGTGCCAGCCCGGTGCTGCTGGTGACCGGATTCACATTTCAGTCGGACATGGTCTACCTGGCGATGCTGTGCTGGAGCTGCGCGCTGTTGGTGCGAGCCGGGACCAGCGGTTCGCGCAAGGCGTTGGTGTGGGGTGCGGTGATCGCCGCGCTGTCGATTTGGAACAAGCTGCACGGGCTGCTGATCGCGCCGCTGGCCCTGCCCTGGTTCCTGGCCAACCGCCGGAGGCTGGCCCTGCCCTGGCCGCACCTGGCGATGTTGGTCGTGCTGCCGCTGACCAGCTACGCCGTGTTCCGTCTGGGCTACGAGTGGTTCCACCCGGTGCACACCACCCTCGACGCCAAGTGGCTGCAGGTGCAACAGCGCCTGGCCCAACGCGCGCCGATCATCCGCGACCTAGCCCCGCGCAGCGCGCTGCTGCTGATGCACACCGGGATCGTGCTGCTGCCGCTGATCGTCGGCCTGGCCCTGGGCCCGCGGCTCGAACGGAAGACTCCGTGGCTGTGGCGTAGCGTGATCGTGGGCCTGGCCGCGTTTACCGCCTGGTGGCTGCTGCGTATCGAGCTGGACGTGATTGAGAGTGGCCGCTACGTACTGGAAAAAATCGAAACCGTCTGGCCCTATCTGCCCTCGATGCTTACCGAGCTGCCGCCGCTGGAGTGGCCCTGGGGCTTTGCCCACGCCACGCAGCTCGCGCTGATCGGCGGTGCGCTGCTCGCCGCGATGCTGGCGTCCCGGCTGGCCAAGGCGATCGTCGATTACAAGTCGCCGGTGGGCATGCTGCTGTTGGTGCTCGTCGGACAGCTGGCCGTGCTCTACCCACTGGCCCAGTTCTTCGACCGCTACTTCATCGGACCCACGGCGCTGTTGATTGCAATCGTACTGATCGGCTCGCGACGTCGGCTGTCGATATTCTCCCCGGGCTGGCTGTTGCTGATCCCGCTGCTGGTGATCGGCGGAATTCGCTCGACTCAGTATCTGCGAATGCACGAGGCGCTGTGGGATCAAGCCGCTGTGCTCGAGCGCCGCGGCGTGGACCCGATGCAGATCGACGCGGGCTACGGCTATTGCGGGCTTCACAACTACCTGCCGAGCCTCGAGCATCCCGATCTCAAACGCGCCCGCGAGGAGGACGCCTGGTACGTCAAGGGCCTGTTCCTGGCGATGGACGTGCAGTACGTGGTCTCTTGGGGACCGGCCAACCAGCGCTACTTCGAGATCGAGTCGGTCAGCGACGAGCCAGCCTACGACGGGCTGGGAGTGCTCGATCCCAAGCACGTGGTGGTCAGCCGCCGGACTGCCTACGGCCCCCCGGCCGAGCCGCTCAACCCGCGCCTGCCCCCGGAATAATCAGCCGTCGAGCTGCGCCATGGTGCGCAGGAAATTGCCGCCCAGAATCCCCAACAGTTCCTCGTCGCTGAACCCACGGCGGCAAAGCAGTTCGGTGAGCGCGGGCATCTGCGAGATGTCGTGCATGCCGCGCGGCAATGTCCAGAGAAAGCCGTCGATGTCCGAGCCGATGGCCGGCGTCTGCGCGCCGAAGTGCTCGGCGATGTAACAGATGTGGTCGGCCACGCGATCCAGGTCGCAGCGGATATTGGGCGAAAGGAAGTGGCAGCCGAAGATCACGCCCACGCAGCCGTGGCTTTGGGCGATGGCTCCGAGCTGATCGTCGTCAAGGTTGCGCCAGTGCGGCATCACGCCGCAGACCCCGGTGTGGCTGGCGAAAATCGGCCCCTGGGCCAACTGTGCGGCCTGCATAAACCCCGCTTTGTTGATGTGCGCCAGGTCGATCATCACACCGATGCGGCCGCAGGCTTTGACCAACTCGCAGCCGTAATCGCTCAGGCCCGAGTCCTTGTCCGCCCCCTTGCCGTAGGCCGGTGTGGCCGCGGCGTTTTTCGAGAAGTGCGCCAGGGTCAGGTAGCGCAGTCCCAGACCGTGAAGCCGCTCGAGGTCCTCCACTCCGTGATGCAACCCGTGGGCCCCCTCCAGGCCGAGCACCGCGGCGATTCGGCCCTGGGCGCGGGCCTGCTCCACGTCGGCGGCCGTGCGCGCGATCATCAGCTTGTCGGTCCGCTCCTGGATTCGGTGAAAATAATCGACCTGATTCAGCGCCGAGCGGTTTCGCTTTGCAGCCGATTGCAGCGGATTGGTCACAATGCCGAACCCCACGCAATTGACTCCGCCCTCGATCATCCGCGGGATGTCGGCCTGCCAGACCAGAGGCGAGTACGGAAACGGACTATGGCGCTTGGTGATGTCGTAGCCCACCAGGTTGTGCACCACGCCGCTGTCCACGTGCAGGTCCGCCACCAGCGCCCGCGCATGAATCTGCGCCGCCCGATCCGAGACCTCGATCCGCTCGCGTCCGCCGAATATCATGCCGATCCCCCCGTTGCGACTCAGCCGTGCTCGTCGTGTTTGCGTTTATCAATGGTGTAGTACAGCCGCCCCTCGAACTCGTTGCTCTCCACGCCGTGAGTGCGTTGGAGCTCGTCGAGATACTTGCGCACCTCGTTTGGATGCAGGCCCAGGGATGCGCACAGATCGTCGATTGTCACCGGCCGAATGCGCAGCATTTTGATGATTTGCTCGGCGCGATCCTCGCTATAGGCCGGATGCGCGGCGCGGCTGAAATCAGCCACCACCTCGACGTTGCCCGCAAAGCGCGCGCTGATCGAACGCAACCAATCGCTGTCAACCGCAGCGGCGCTGCCGAATCCCGGCGGACGCACCACAGTGGTCAGCTGAATCTTGAACGGCGCGATGGCCGCGGCAGCCTGCGCCAGGCGTTCGACCTCGTCACTGCTGTCGTTGATGCCCTTGACGAATAGAATCTCGAGCCAGACCTCGCCCGCGAAGCTGTGGGTGAACAGCTCAATGCCCTGAACCACGCGCTGCGCGTCGATCCCGGGGGCCGGACGATTGACGCGCTGGAACACCTCTTGGGAGACCGCGTCCAGGCTGGGCACCACCAGGTCGGCGGCAAACAGCTCGTCGCGCACAGACTGTTCGTCGAGCAGCGATCCGTTGGTCAGCACGGCCACCGGAACATCGCACAGCTGCTTGACCAGCCGAATCAGCCGACCGATCCCCGAGTTCAACGTGGGCTCGCCCGAGCCGGAGAAGGTCACATAATCCAGTCCCTTGCCCGCCGCCGGATCGCTGAAATATTTACGCAGCTCGGCCTCGATCGTTGCCAACGGCGCATACTCGGCCCGCTGTCGCGTGTGCTCGGTGGTGCGGCCGACCTCGCAGTACACGCAATCGTAGGAACAGACCTTCCACGGCACCACATCAACGCCTAGGCTCATTCCCAACCTGCGCGAGGGGACCGGACCGAAGATCACTTCCGATTTGCGTTGCATCAGCGGTCCTCCTGCTGCGAATCGAACGCATCTTAGCAGATTCTTTATTAGCTCCCAGCCCTTGAGCCGCGCGGGGTTGGTATGTTCGATGCTTGTACACGGGCAATGCTTACCGTAATTTAGATCAGTTATGGTATCGCAGCTGCAACCGATCGACATCGTATTGATTCAGGTCCCGCCCTGGGGGCCCGAGGGCCCGCCGTTGGGCCTGGCGCAGGTCTCGAGCTTCCTGCGCCGACGCGGCGTTACGACCCTGGTGATCGACCTCAACATCGACTGCTATTGCGCTGCGGGGCGGCCCGAACTGTGGAGCATGGACCACAAGGACGAGTGGGTCTACGACTCGCGGCTGGAGCAAACCTGGGAGCTGATGTCGCCCCAGGTCGAGCGCGCGCTGAAGCGCATCGAGTCCTCGGGCGCGCAACTGGTCGGCCTGTCGGTGAGCAGCGACAGCCTGGCGTTCGCCGACCGACTGCTGGCCCATTTGCGACGCAGGTTGCCCGGCCTAACCCTGCTGGTGGGCGGCACAGCCACGGGCACAGCCGTGCAGCGCGAACGCTTCACCCCGGAGAACGTCGATCTGATGGTGGTGGGCGACGGCGAACTGACCGCCCTGGAGCTGATCCAGGCGCGCCGGGAGGGCAATCGCCCGGCAGGCATTCCCGGCCTGCTGACAGTCTCCGGCGGCGTGCTCGGCCCGCTCAAAACCCGGCCATACTCCGAGGATCTCGACCAGCTGGGCTGGCCCACGTTCGAGGAGTTCGAGCTGGACAAGTACGCCACGCCCAACCTGCCCTTGATCGCCAGCCGCGGCTGTCCGCGCGGCTGCACACTTTGCAACGACCGAGTGCTGATGGGACCGTTGCGCCGCCGCTCGGGCCGCTCGCTGTTCGAGGAACTCAGCGCACACATCGAGCGCTACGGATGCCACGATTACATGCTCAACGACCTGGCGATCAACAGCAATCTGCCCCAAATGCTCAAGCTCTGTGGGCTGATCGTCGAGTCGGGCCAAAAGATCCGCTTCAACGGCAATGCCTGGGTCTCCGACCTGCTTGACCACGATGCGCTGACCTTGCTGCGCCAAGCGGGCTGTCACACTCTGAGCCTGGGGATCGAAAGCGGCTCGGACCGCGTGCTGGGGCTGATGAACAAAGGGTTTAAATCCGAGCAGGCCCTGGCCCAGATGCAGCGCGTTAAGGACGCCGGGATCAGGCTCTGGATCAACATCGTCATCGGCTTCCCCGGCGAGACCGAGCAGGATTTTGATCAGACCCTCGAGCTGATCGAGCGCGGTAAGACTTTAATCGACGCCATTTCAGTGCTAAACACCTGCAACGTATTGCCCGGCTCGATCCTGGCCCAGCGGCCGGACGAGTACGGCATCGTTCCCACGTCCGATGCGCGTTGGTTCGAGGTCGACTGGATCGGACGCGACGGCAACACCCCGGCCTCGCGCCGCGAGCGCCAACTGCGCGCGCTGAAGCTTGCCGAGGAGCTGCACCTGGAGGTCAGACAGAGCAACGTGAGCTTCGAGGGCGAGAGCAGCTTTGCCGCGCACAGCGGGCTCGACCTGGCGCTGATCCTACCGCCGCCGTTGGCCGCAGGCATGCCCGATTGGGACATGGCCGCGCTGGACGAGTACCTGCGCGCGCGCAACCTCTCGGTGCGACTGCTCGACCTGAACATCGAGACCTTCTCGCGCTTCGCTCAAGACGGTCAGGCCGACTGGCCCGCTGAAATCTGGCGCGACAGCGGACGGCCCGAGGGCCTGGACAATCTGGCCAAACGAATCAAGATCGACCTGCCCGGTGCCCTGGCGCGCCTTAAAGCGCTGGCCCCGCGCGCTGTCTACGTGCACGCCACCCAGCCCAACCGGCTTTTGGCAGCCAAGCTGGTGCGCGGGTTGGACGAGCTGGAGTGCCGTCCGCTGATCATCGTCGGTGGACCGGCCGCGATCTCCGAGGCCGAACGCACGGCATTCGAGCGCGGCGTGGACTACTTCGTGCTCGGCGACCCGGAGAAGACCGTACACGAGCTGGTGTCGCTGGCCGACGAGCTGGACGGGCGCAACATCCGCGGCGCACTACGCGGAAAAGACGACGGCAAGTTCTGGCCGCGCGAGCCGCTTCGGCCGTTGGACCTGTTGCCTGCGCCGACGTTCTCCTGCTTCGCGCTCAACCTCTATACCTCGCCCTCGCTACCCGTGCGCCTGGGGCGCGGCTGCTCGTTCCGTTGCGCGTTCTGCGCCGAGCAGCCGATGGAGGGTCCGTTTAGACCGCGTTCGGCGCGACCGGTGTTCGACGAGATGCTTGCCAACCGGCGGCGGCTGCGGCGCAACGAATTTTGGATCGGCGACCTGATCGCCAACGCCGACCCGGGCCTGCTGCGCGAGTTGGCGCGGCTGATCGCCGAGTCGGGCGAGCCGTTGCGCTGGCGCGCAAATGTTACACCGCGGCCGGACATGGACGCCGAATACTTCGCCGCGCTGGCGGCCGGCGGCTGCATCTCGCTGCACTTCGGCGTCGAGTCGTTCTCCAACGAGATCCTGACGCTGATGAACAAGGAGTACGACGCGCAGTGCGCGGCGCGGAACCTACGCCACGCCCACGCCGCGGGGATCCGCACCCAGGTCAGCCTGATCGTCGGCTTCCCCGGCGAGACCGAGGTCAGCTTCATCGACACCGCCCGCGGCCTGAGCCAAAACGCAAAGTACATCGACGCCGTGGACCGCCTCGGCCCGTGCTTCGTGCCGCCCGAGAGCCAGCTCGAACGCTCCCCGGCGCAGTTCGAGGTGCAACTGTTCGATCGCGACCGCTATCGCTCTTGGAGCTACCGCGGCTACAACAACGCCTCCTGGCGCGACAAGAAAACCGTCGAGCTGGCGCTGTTCATCGAAGGGCTCGAGATTGAGTTCAATTCGCATGCCGTGGTCGGAGCGCAGCACCCACTGCGTCAATACGAGCACGACATCCGGCGCAGGCTGCGCAGCAAGACCAGCCCGCCGGCCGAAGTTGTGCTGGTCACCACACCGCCCTGGGGTTTTGACAATCCGCCGGTAGGCCTGGCCTACCTCTCGAACTACGTGCGCGCCCACGGCTCGTGGGCCGAGGTCTTCGACTTCAACAACGAGATGTACAACGCGGCGCACGAGCAGACCAAGCTGCTGTGGCACGTTGAGAACAAGAACTACTGGTCCAACGAACACACCTTCAAGGTGCTGGTCCACCTGTTCAACGGAATGATCGACCAGTGCGTGGAAAAACTGCTGCTCACCGACCCGCCGTTGGTCGGCTTCTCCGTGGTCGACCCCAAAGAACGGATGACCATCGAGTTCATCCGCCGCTTCCGCGCGATGAACAAGACCGCCAAGATCGTCCTGGGCGGGCCCGCGACCTTCACCCCCGAATACCGCCAAATCTTTATTGACAACATCGGCGATCTGATCGACGGGATGATCGTCGGCGAGGGCGAGTCGGCGTTACTCGAGGTGATGGGGCGCGTACGCGAGGGGAGCGCGTTCGACGACGTGCCCGGCGTGTTGACCTGGGATGCCGCGGGCAACGAACGTTACGAACCGCGGGAGCTGATCGCCTCCCTCGACAAGGTGCCCTGGCCGCGTTACGAGGAGTTCGACTTCGACGACTACCCGGCCCAAAGCCTGATCGTCGAGTGGAGCCGCGGCTGCATCGGCGCCTGCACGTTCTGCAAGGGCCGCCACCTCGCCGGAGCGTACCGCGCTCGCTCGGCCGAGCAGATATTCGAGGAGATGCGGCACCACGTCGAGGTGATCGGCATCCACGACTACACGGTCTGCGACCCGCTGATCAACGGCGACCTGCCGAACCTCGAGCGGCTGTGCGAATTGATCATCGACTCCGGGCTGCGCTTCGCGTGGCGCGGAGAGGGCATTCCGCTGGCCGGCATCAGCCGCCGACTGCTGGACAAGATGGCGCGCGCCGGGTGCATCGAGCTGCAACTCGGGCTCGAGTGCGCCTCAGAGGTCGTGCTCAAAAAGATGAATAAGCTGCGCTTCTTTAAAGTCGCCGAGGCGCAACGCGTGATCCACGACACCCACGAGGCCGGGATTAAAACCTGCCTGTTCAGTATCATCGGCTTCCCCGGCGAGACCCGCGAGGAGTTCGGTAAGACCCTGCAATTCGTAAGCGACAACGCGGAGTGGATCGACCAGATCAAATCGATCAACAGCCTGCACGTGATCACCGGCACCGACCTGCACCGCAATCCCAAGCGCTTCGGCATCACATTGCCCGACCACGACTACCACTACCTGTGGGTCGGCGAACACGGCAACACCATTGACGAGCGCAACCGCCGCATCCGCGCGCTGCTCAAGCTCTGCCGCGAAAAGGGCATTGAGGTGCGCGAGACCAACCTGGCCGAGGGCAAACAGTACGACCTGGCCGACCGGCTGGCCGACGGCTCAATCAACGTCGCCGATGCGATGACCCAAATGCTGACCCAGATCAACGCGCTGCAAAGCTTTGACGACGGCTCGGGCCAAACCGCGCCGCCCGAGGCGCTCGATCAACCCGAGCCGGAGCCCGCGCGCGAAACCAAGAGCGATATCCAGCCCAAGTCTTTGCGCGAGGTGGAGCCCGCAGCCGAACCCGCGCAGCAGCGCGAACAGCCCAAAGAGCCCACGGCCGATCGCGGCCCGGGCATCGACGCCACGGACCCGGCCCAGCGCAAGGGCTTCCTGCGCGACAACCGCGATTTGCAGGGCGTACTCAGCGAGCCCGGCCACGTGTTCACCGGCCCGGAGATCTTGGAAATCGACCTGACGTGCAACTGCAACTCCAACTGCGTGGGCTGCTGGGTGCACTCGGACATGCTCGGACCGGACAAAATCTCGCCGGCCAAGCGCAAGCTGAACCTGCCCTACGCGGCGGTGGAAAAACTGCTGGTCGAGGCGGCGACCATGGGCACGCGCATGGTGCAGCTCACCGGCGCGGGCGAACCATTTATGCACCCGCGAATCATGGATATCATCGCGCGGGCCAAGCAGCTTGGACTGGCGGTGACGCTGATCACCAACTTCACCCTGGTCAACAAACGCCGCGCCAAACAGCTTGTGGAGCTGGGCGTGGACAACATCACGGTCAGCGTCTGGGCGGGCAGCCCCGAGGTCTATCGCACGACCCACCCCAAGCTGCCCAAGAACACTTTTGACAAGCTGCGCAGCACCTTGCGCGAGATGCACCTGGAGAAATTGCGCCAAGGCAAGACGCGGCCGCAGGTCAAGCTCTACAACGTAATCAGCACGCTCAACGCCCACGACATCGGCAATATGGTCGACTTTGCCGTGGATTCGCTGGCCGAGTTCATCGAGTTTACGCCGATCGACATCGTGCCCGGCCGCACCGAGAGCCTGGCGCTTTCCGACGCGGACCGCGAGCTGATAGCCGAGCAGCTGCGCACGCTGACCCTGCGCGATGATTACCTCGAGCTCGACCCGAGCAAGGGGCGCGAGCAGCGCGGCGGCGACACCGAGTCGCACGAGTTCGCGCGCTTTGTCAAACGCGACACCCTGGCCAAGGGCTTCAAGTACGAGCTGGACGACATCGCGCGCTTCGACGCGCTGTGCAAGCGCAAGGAGTGGCAGCTCGAGGTGCGCGAGGACAACACGGAGCGCAACGCGCTGCTGTTTTTCTACCCCGAGCAGCAGTGCCGTGAATGCGAGCTGATCGAACATTGCGCCATCGACAAGACCGGGTTCTTCGTGGCCGCCGAGTTCGTCAGCTTTTTAGGCTTCGGCAGCTTCTACCGCCGGATCACCAGCCCCGGCGGCACCAGCGGCCGCTACGACGCGGAAGTGATCGACAAGCTGCCGTGCACCGTGGGCTGGACCTACGCCCGCGTGCTCACCAGCGGTGACGTGATCCCCTGCTGCAAGGCCGACGACCTGCCCCTGGGCAACCTGCACAAGAACACCTTCCGCGAGATCTGGACCAGCGAGCGCTTTCGCGAGTTCCGCGTAAAGGCCCGCGACCTGTCCAAACGCGACCCCTACTTCGCACCGATCCAATGCCTCAAGGCCTGTGATAACCTTGGAATGAACCGCGATGCCAAGCGCCGACTCGACGAACTGAGCCGCGAGGAGCGCGACGTGCTCAAGGACGCGGGGCGCAACGAACCCGGTTTGGACTACTGATGAAGTCCCCATTACGGCGTACGATTCGCCTGGCTGTGGGCATTGACTGACAAGCGTTTCAAGATCGCGCTGGCGGCCGCGATCATCTTCTATGTTCTGGTGCGGCTGTGGGCCTTTGCCGGGTCGGACAACGGCATCGACCAACACCACAACGCCTTTGACCGCGCGCTGTTCGTGGTCCACCAGTGGCTGCCCGATCCTCGGATCATGCCCGACGAGGTCTACCCGCCGGTGCACTTCTATTTGCTGGCCGGGGCGCTGTCGGTCTGGAACAACCTGGAGCTGGCGCCGCGGGCGCTGAGCCTGCTGTTCTCGCTGTTGACGTTGGCGCCGTTCTGGATCTTCGGACGCTACAGCGCGGGGCGCAACGCCACTGTGCTGGGCATCGTGCTGCTGGCGATCTATCCGCTGCACGTGCGGCTCTCGGTGGTCAGCCTCGACAGCGCGCCGTTCCTGTTTTTCGCACTTTCCGGCCTGGCCATGGCCGTGTTGGGCAGGCAGGCCCAAAGCGGCAAGGCCTGGCGCTACGCCTGCGCGGGCCTGCTGCTCTCCATCGCCGCCATGACGCGCTTCGAGGGCTGGCTGCTGCTGCCGCTGGCCCCGCTGATGACCGGCCGCCGCGATCTGCGGCATTTGCCGCTGCTGTGGGCCTGCGCCGCCATCGGACCGCTGCTGTACATGGTCGACGTAATGCGGCTGTACAACGATCCGCTGTTCTTTTTAAAGGCCGCGGGCTCGATCAGCGGCTACCACCTGCAACGGATTTCGCTCTACGTGCGGCTGCTGGGCTGGCCCGGCGTGCTGCTGAGCACGGCCAGCGGGCCGCTGCTGCTGGCCATCGGCCTGGGGCTGCTGCTGGCGCGCATCGAGCGCCGGGCGCTGTGGCCCGCGGCGCTGGTCGGGCTGCTGTTCTGCGTATTCGAGCTGCGCACGCTGGCCGGCAGCTTCGCCTATAACGAGACCAAGTACACCGCGCTGCTGGTGATCCCGCTGCTGCCCTACGGCGGGCTGGCCATCGAGCGCATCGCCACCTTGCGCTCCGGCCGCAGCGGAATCGCTTCGGCCGCGGCCGCCCTGGCGATTATCTGCGGCGTGGGATTGTGGCACGTGAGCATCGACCAGCAACGCTGCCGCGCCACGGCCGAACTCGAGAGCCTGGTGGGCTGGTTGCGCACCAACGTCGAGCCGGACCAGGCGGTGCTGATCGGCGTGCGCGATCAGGGATACATCCTCACGCGCTCGGGTCTGCCCTACGACTCGTTCCTGATGACCAGCTTTGACGAGCAGACCGGCAGCATGGACCCGCGGACCTTTGCGACCAGCCTCGCCGATCCGCGCGCCACTTTCCTGCTCTACCCGTTTTTCGGCGGCACTCTGGACTTCGACCCGTTCCTCGGGTTCAAGCCCGACACCCTGCGCGCCCGCGCCCACGGACACCTGTTCCTGCTGGAACACCGCATCGGCCACTGGAATATCTACCGTATTTTAAACGACGACGAGTGACGCGCAGGACTGCGCCGTCCAATGTGCGCAGGAGATAGCGCGTGTTAGACGCGGCGGCCGGGGGGCAGGATCAGCGACACGGTGCGCGGCGAACCCAGGTAACCGGCGAACGGCGGCCCGACCAATAGGAACAGCCCGAGCTGCCAAGGCCAGCTTGCGCCGCACAGCGCCAGCAGCATTCCGGCCAGGGCGACCATCGCCAGCCCCAGAAAGAAACGGCTGCCGCGCGCCCAGCGCTCCACAGCCAAAAAGACCATTGCTGCGATCAACCATGACAGGGCCATTGTTGCCTCCGGATTCTTCCCAATGCCTTGCCTGTACTGTTCATGAATAGTCCAGGCTTGTGGAGTATACGGCGCGCGAGCCCGGATGAAAACCGGCCCGCATTATTCATGGGACTTCTACTGCTCCGCACAATCTGGTCCTGAGCCCGGTCGAAGAGTTACGAAGCCTCATGAATAATCAGGCTAGGCGAATGAAATACAGTGTTGCAGACGTAGACCCTTCACTTCGTTCAGGGTGACATGATGCGTACTATATCGTTGACATCGAAAGATATTCGTCATCCTAAAGTTCAACATGACGATAAAGGCCCTTGGCCGAAGGATCTACTCCACGGATGGTGAATTAGGTTAATATTGCCTATTTCACCCGCAGCAGCCCGAGTCGTCGTCGTCATCATCATCGTCGTCGTCTGCGCTGTCGTCGTCATCATCGTCATCACCGTGTGTGTCGCTGTAGTCGTAGCGAGCCTTCCAAACGATATTTCCGTCGCTGTCGTATTTGATCGTTAATGCGTCACAGAGGGTATAATCACTGCCCAAACAGGAAGTGCCGGTCACATAGATATAGTTACTGTTATCTATCACCAATCCTCTTATTAGGTCTTCATATCCATTCTCATCATAGGTTTGAGCCCATAGTAAATCACCATCGGCATTGTATTTCAATAAAACATAATCTGCTGAGCTTTCAATGCCTTTTCGTGTGCGTGCCGATACGTATATATTCCCCAAGTAGTCATTGGCAACCTGCATTGCACCGTCGTAGAAATCCTCACCCTCTTGGTTATAGGTGGACAACCACGTTTGATTACCTTCGGCGTCATATCTGGCTACCAGAATCTCGCCCCTGTCTTGAATTAAATTATCAACGCTATCGCCACAGATGATTACTCCACCATCGATATCTACAATCACGTCTGAAAAAGAGGTGGTGGGGTATCCTCCCCTAATTGTATCCTCCCATTCCTTTGTACCATCAACGCCTATTTTCCGAATGATCGCCATATCAATGTATACACCGGCGTCATATACATTACCCGCATCGTCAGCTACAACGGAATACAAGCAACTTTTGTACGGATCGATATCAGGGATACTTTCCTTCCAAACCACTTCTCCGTCGGAAGCGAACTTCACCGTCAGACCGCGACAGGGATAATCGTAACAGCCTTTTCCAGTCATGTAGATGCCGTCGGATCCGCCAATTGATAAATCCAATGGTAGGTTATATTTATTGGGGCCGCTGGCTGTCTGATGCCATTGAACATTGCCGTCGCCGTCATACTTAACCAGCAGATAATCGCCGCGCGTAAAGTATTCATTTACATCGGCCATGCCTGCTACATAGATATTACCGCCCGAATCTATACATATGGATTCTCCCCACAACCGATCAATACTATAAAAGCCTCCCGATGAGATCTCTGTGCCTTCGGGATCGTACTTGACGAAACCGAAAGCTCCGTCATCCATCACAACAATATCGCCGTAAGGATCGATCTCAATTGCCGAGGCAAAGGCTCCAAGGGAGAAGGTCCTTTCCCAAACGATCTCACCGTTCGGATCGTATTTCACCGTGACAACTCGGGTGTCGTTGACCGTGCAGGTCATATATACGTTGCCGTCGTCATCCACGTCCAACCCCCAACCCCTTTCCTCAGAGGCCATCGGTGCTGTTGCCAAAGCAAGGAGCAGGCAGGCAACTACGACTATTAAATAAATACGATTCATTATTTCCTCGGCCAGTAACGACCGTCCTTATATGCCCCATATTCCGTATAAGATGATTATACCAAAATTCAGAGCGTGGGCAAATCTTTTAGTACGGCCGGTCGATAGCGTCACTGGGCTCGGCGGCTCTGGTAAAAATCAGGGTCCGGCGGCAGCAAGAATCTTCGGGCAATCTTGCTTTGCCCTTTGGGCGCTGCTACGTTTAATGTAGCGAACATAACCAACCTGGGTGGTGAAACAACCGTGGAACAGCAACTTTCGCAATTACTCGAAGAGGTGATCGGCGACCGGGTGAGCGGGGCCGCGCAGGTCACGCGTAAGGCGGCGGGCTTGATCTCGCAATGGATCGAGCAGACGAGCAAGCCCGAGCCGGAAAATTTCCTGGAGCTGGGCATGATGCTGATCCAGGGCCAGCCCTCGATGGCTCCGGTGATCAACTTGGTCAACGACGTGCTGCTGGCAATGCATCAGGCGCAGGAGAACGGGCTCAAGGCCAAGCAGGGGCTGTTCGAGTTCATCCACGGATTCACCGAACGTCAGAGCAGCACGCTGGAGAGCACAATCGCGGCCGCGCTGCCGCTGGTCAAGCCCGGCGACCGCATCGCCACCCACAGCTACAGCTCCACGGTGCGCGACATTCTGCTCGGGGCCAAGCGCGCGGGAGTGGCGTTCCAAGCTATCATCACCGAGGGTCGGCCCAACCTCGAGAGCCGCACCCTGGCCCACGAACTAAGCAGCGGCGGCATCAAGGTGGAGTTCGTCACCGACATGGGGCTGTTCCCGCTGATGGACAGCATCGACAAAGTGTTTCTCGGCGCGGACGCGGTTACCTCAAGCACCCTGGTCAACAAGGCGGGCACCTGCGCCATTGCCGCGCGTTGCCGCCAGTTGGGCATGCCCTGCTACGCCTTTGTCACCCAGGAGAAATTCCTGGCGCCGCAGCTCGAACCGCTGTTCAAGATCGTCGAGCACAGCCCGACCGAGGTCTGGGGCGGCGCGCCGGACGGCGTGACCGTGCGCAACATCTACTTCGGCCGCACCCAGCTCGACGCGCTCTCGGGACTAGCCTGCGAGCAGGGTCTGCTGCGACCGGCGCAGGTCGAGGCGTTGATCGCCAAGCGGCCGGTGAGCGGACTATTGACGGGGTAGATCGCTTGATCGATCTGCACATCCATACCAGCCACAGCGCGGACGCCGAACACCCTCCGCAGCGAATTTTCCAGATGGCCGCTCAGATCGGCCTGCACAGCATCGCCTTTGCGGACCACGACTCGGCAGCAGGGCTGGAGCAAGGCGAGCAGCTCAGCGCGGAATACGGCATCGAGTTCATCCCGGGCATCGAGCTTAGCACCACCCACGATCAGACCGACCTGCACCTGCTGGGCTACATGATGCACTGGCGCTCCGATAGCTTCCGCGCTTGGCTGATGCAGATCCACGCCGAAAAGATGCGTCAGGCGCGACAGATACTCCAGCGGCTGCAGGAGCTGGGATTCGCCGTGCAGATGCACAAGGTCGAGGCTCAAGCCAAGGGCATGGCGCCCACCGGCTCGTGCTTCCTGCTGGCGATGTTCGAGGAACCGGACAACAATAACGATCCGCGGCTGGCCCCCTACCGGCCCGGCGGCGCGCGCTCGGACTCGCCGTTCCTCAATTTCTATTTGGATTATATGGCCGCGGGAAAACCCGCCTTCGTGCCCCTGCCCGGCGTGGGCACGGCCGAGGCCATCGTGCGGCTGCGTCAGGCCGGGGGCGTGCCCGTGCTGGCACACCCCAATCGCACGCAGATCAAGGTCGTGGACGAACTGGTCGAAGAGGGGCTGATGGGCATCGAGGCCTTTTCCACCTACCACGACTCCGAGACCAACCGCCATTGGCTCGACGTGGCCTACAATCGGCACCTGATCGTCACCGCCGGCTCTGATTTTCACGGCAGACGTTTCAAGCCCGAAATCGAGCTGGGAGGGGTCGAGGGGAACGACGATGCGCTGCTCGCGCCGCTGAAACGCATGGCGCAAAGACTGATTCAATAAACAAAAGGCCCCGCGCGTGCGGAGCCTCTGAAGGTCGATGGAAGGGACGAAGGGGCTCGAACCCTTGACGCCTGGAACCACAATCCAGTGCTCTACCAACTGAGCTACGTCCCCTGGGCCGACAAAGGCTAATCAAAGCCCCATAACGTGTCAAGGGATTCGCATCTACGGACATCGGGGCCTGCGGGCGCACGCCGCTCGATTGACAGTTTCCCAGCATATCCTGTAGCCTTTGGACAAATTTAAAGGCAAAAAATGGGGCTTATGAAGCTGCTCTCCAAACATCTCGGCGACCGGATCAATCAACGTTGGGCCTGGATCGCTGTGCTCACCGCGCTGTACCTGGCGCTGCCCTGCGCTCCGGCTTACGCCCGCGTGTTCTTCCCCGGCGTCAAGCCGTTGGCCATGGGCACTGCATTCGTGGCAGTTGCCGACGATTGCAACGCGATCCAGTTCAATCCCGCAGGGATCGCCCAGCACGAGCTGTACTGGGTCGACGCCAACTACCAGCGCTCCGAGTTCCTCGTGCCTCCCCTTGGAGGCCCGGACGAGTTCAAGGAGATCTGGGACATCTGGCACTTCTCGATCGTCGATTCGGCCACGACCAACCCGGTGGCCGCGGGCGTGAGCTTCACGGGCATCGATTTTCCCAACCATAATTTCAAGGAGAACGAGGACTACCGCATCTACCTCGCGACGGCCGGCAACTTCTACGACACGTTCTTCTTCGGCGTCAATTATCAGTACGTCAAGCTCAAAGAGGACGAATACGCCCTGACCGGCGACGTGGGCATGATCCTGCGCCCGACCCCCTGGATCGGCGTGGGGCTGGCCTCGCATCATATCCTCGGGCCCGCGCCCAAAGACGATCAGCCCGAGCTGTACCGCGACGTGGTCGTCGGGCTGGCCGGCCACATCATGGAATACGCCACGATCACCTTCGACGTTACCAAGGATTTCGACGCGGACGCGGACAAGACCTTCATGTTCGCCACCGGAGCCGAGGGAGTTATGTTTCAACGCCTGGCGCTACGCGGCGGATACCTCTGGGACGAGATCCAGGAGCTCGATTTCTACAGTGTCGGACTGGGTTGGTACGCGGAAACCGGGACCATCGGTTACACGTTCCGCGGCAACGTCGAGCGCTCGCGCACCTTCGACCACTCGATCGAGATCTCGGTCCAATTCTGATACGTCAAGCGCCCGTGGTCTCGGCGTCGGGCGATCGATAAACAGCGACGGATCACAGCATGATAAAGCTTAAAAGCATCGGACGAATACTCGGGTTCCTGCTCTTCTTCCTGGCGGTATTCGTCCTCTCCCTGGCGATCAAATTTCCCACCGAGGCGGCTGTACGCTGGGCGCTGGTCGAGCTGCAGGACAGCATGAAGATCAAGGCCGAGGTGCGCAGCATCGAACGCCACAACTTAAGCGGGGTCCGGCTCGAGGGCGTCGCGCTGTCGTGGGACAACAAGCAGGCGCTGACCTTCGCCGAATTCGACAGTCTGCAATTGTGGCTTAACCCGTTTCCGCTGCTGTGGGGACGCGCCAGCCTGCACCTGGACGTGGCGGCCTACGGCGGTAAGCTCAGCGGACGCTTCAGCGCCGGCAGCGGCAGCTCGGACATCGATTGCGAGCTGCAAGACCTCGACATCGCACGGCTGGACCTGCCGCGTTACATCCCCGGCGGCCTGGCCGATTTCAGCGCCGCGGGCAAGCTCTCGGGCACAGTGGCGCTGCACCTGGTGCGAGACGCGCGCCCGGCAAACGGCGACAAGTCAGGCGGCAATCTCGATCTGGACCTCAACGGCCTGTCGATCTCCGGGATCAAGCTGACGATCCCGCTGGTCGGGCCCTTCGAGATCGACCCGATAGCGTTCGATCCGACCAAGCTGGTGCTCGAGCTGCGGCACCCCAACCTGACGATCAGCCAGGGGACGCTGCTCGGCGAGCAGGTCGAGGTTTTGCTCTCGGGCAAGATGACGCTCAACAGCAGCGACTTCATGAAGAGCAACTACGCCTACACCGCCAAGTTCAAGCTCGGCCCGCAGTTCGATCAGCAGTACGGCATGGCGCTGAAGATGGCCGCCGGCCAGTTCAACATCAAGCAGGACTCCCAGGACTACTACCGGCTGGACCTGCGCGGCTCGCCGTCCAATCCGCGCATCCAGCAACTGCGCTCGCGATGAACAAGCTGGTCGAGTTCAAGACGCGCGTACTGTTCGGCGACACCGACGCCCTGGGCATTGTCTACTACGGCAACTACCTGCGCTTTTTCGAGATCGGCCGCGCCGAGTGGTACCGCACCCTGGACCTCCCGGGCACCCACTATTTTGACAACGACCGCTACCTGGTGGTGATCGAGGCCAACGTGCGCTATTTGCGACCGGCGGTCTACGACCAAGTGCTGCGCATCCGCACGATCCTCACCGAGCTGAGCGGCGCGCGGCTGCGCCTGGACTACCAGATTGTCGACGATCCAAGTGGCGAGCTGATCGCCACGGGATACACCCGACACACGACCACCGACCGCACGGGCCGCGTGCGCCGCTTTGCCAAGGATTTCATCCAGCGGATGTCGGCACTGCTCAGCGATGGCTTTTAATAAGTCGGCGCAAATCGCGTTGGCCCTGTCGGTCGTGCTGATCGCCGCGCTCGCAACGGTCGCGGCCGAGCCGATCGTCTCCCCGCTTTCCGGCGACGCACAGCCGCTGTCGGCCGCGGATATCGGTCTGCATCCGCTGGGAAACGAGACCTACGCCGAGAGCTGGGGCCTGATCTGCCCGCTGGATGACGGCGGCGTGCTGCTGTGCAACCTGATGCTCTCCAACGTCGGACTGGGCGACCGCAACCCGAGCCTGGGTCTGACCTACATTTCGCCCCAGGGAACGATCACCGAGATCTCGCGCTTTGACCTAGATTACATCGAGGCTGCGCAAAACCGCCTGCTGGTGCGCTTCCAGGACGTGTCGCTACGCGGCGAGCACCCGCATTACACACTGCAGGTCGACGATGACGAGTTGCGGCTGCGAGCCCAGATCGACGCGCTGGCCCAGCCGCTCAAGGTCGGCAACGGCACCATCGGCCTATCCAAGGGACGCTTCTGGAAATGGAACGTGTTCGTGCCGCGCGGCCGGATTGCGGGGACGATCGAGATCAGCGGTAAATCGCATCCGATCAACGGCTGGGTTTACGCCGACCACACCTGGTCGGACATACCGCTGTTCTCCTTCTCGCGCAACTGGCTCAGCGCACGAATCCACACCGACGAGATCAGTGTCGACCTGTTCCGCTTCCTCCCGGCCGACGGGGGCAAGCATCAGGGCGCGATGATCGTCTGCGGCCGTGAATTCAGCGGGGCCGACGCCGCGGTGAGCTGGAACGATGCGCAGTTCGCTTCCGACCCGACCTACGGCTTTAGCCTGCCGATGCGCACCGTGGCCGAGGCGACAATCGAGGGCCGCCGGGTGCGGGTGGAACTCGAGCTCGGGCAACGACTGCAATCCTTCGACGGGTTGGACCAACTGCCGCGCGTGCAGGGCATACTGGCCTCGGCGGTGGTCGACCATCTGGCGACCTATCGCTTTGGCGCGCGCTACACGATCAACATCGAGCAATCCGGCGGCACGCCGCAGACACTTCGCGGCGAGTGCCTAGTCGAGATGCTCTACTTCGCCCAATGATGCGCCTGCTTTGGCTGATCGCGCTGCTGTTGCTGCTCGCCTGCTGCGCGGGCAACGCGCCGATCGTCAAGGTCGAGCCGCCGCCGCGTCCTGACGACGGATTGGTCACACCGCAGTTCGTGCTGCCCCAGCCTCAGCCCGCGGCGTGGAGCGACGTTGACTCCGGCGATCCCGCCCCGTTGCGCATGGTGCGCGAACAGCAGCCGCGCCTCAGGCCGTGCTGGACCTTCGGCTCCAATTCCTCGTGCCTCGAACCGGCGCAGGGACTGACGCTGATCGTGGGCCGCGCCCAAGGGCTGTCGACCTCCGCCGACGCCTTGGATGCCGCGCGTCTCGACGCGGCCCGGCAGTGGATCGACGATCTGCTCGCGCACCGCGGCCTGGACGAGCAATCGCCCCGCGAGATGCTGAACACCGCACGCGCGGCCCTGGAGCGGCTGGTGTTCTCCGCGATGTTCGCCCCGGACCAGGAGCATCAGTTCGACGCCGAAAGCTTTTGGCAACGTTGGGAGGAGCGGCGCGAGGGGCGTGCGCGCACCTATTACAACGCCTATCTGTTGCTCGAAATTCCCGACGAGGTCTATCTGGGCCGGCGTAAATCCGACTAAGCCGTAATCCAATCCCGCGCTAGTTCCAACGCACGATTACGCTCGATTGACGGATCGGCAAGCCGCTCCGTGTCCAGCCGCTGCAACAACTCCCCCAGACCAGGCCCGGGCTGGGCCCCGAGCTGGACCAGGTCGTGTCCGCTGAGCAGCGGATGCCGCGCCAAGTCCAGGCCGATGGGTAGTTCGCGCAGCATGGCGCTGAGCAAGTCCAGGGGATTATGTGCATCGCAGGACGCGACCAGCGCCGCACCCAGCGCGTCGATGC
Source organism: Candidatus Alcyoniella australis (assembly GCA_030765605.1). Taxonomy (NCBI): domain Bacteria; phylum Candidatus Lernaellota; class Candidatus Lernaellaia; order Candidatus Lernaellales; family Candidatus Alcyoniellaceae; genus Candidatus Alcyoniella; species Candidatus Alcyoniella australis. The sequence continues at coordinate 21,844 of JAVCCG010000119.1, read as the reverse complement.
CCAGCTCAAAGGCCAGGGTCCGCAACGTCAAGCGATCGGCGTCGCCGATGCGCGCCGCTCCGGACCTCAACGCCTCCAACGACTTGATCTGAGCCCGCGGCCGACGCAGCCGACGCAACATCTGACGACCATCGGTGTTCTCCTGCGCGCCGAACAGGGCCAGGGCCACCAGCGGGGCCGTCCGGTCGAGGTACCCAGCGTACTCGTCGGGTAGCCCCGCGCAGGTCAATCGTTCCAGCGCCCGAGCCCGGAGCACGGCGCGCGGAGCAGCGTCGTACAGCTCGGGCAGGATCGCGGAAAGCACGCCCGAGTCGCGCATCAGCTCCAGCCGCTTGGCCAGACCGGGAATCGTCAACGCGCCGAACAGCTCGCGCCCCGCGGTCTCTCCGGGCTCCTGCGGCAGACCCGGCGCGGCCGATTGGAGCTGCTCGACGGTCTGGGGCTCGATCTGCGCCTGCGGCCCGAACAGCGCCATCAGGCGGAACGCGCGCAGGGCCCTGATCGGCTGATCAATAACGCTGTGCGGCCCGACCGCGCGCACCAGTCCCTGTCGAGCATCGCGCTCGCCGTCAAAGGGATCGACCGGCCGCCGGTCGAGCTGCGGCGCCAGGCGCCAGGCCATGGCGTTGGCCGTGAAGTCGCGCAGCCCGAGGTCTTGGTCCAACCCGCCCTGGCGGTCGAGCAGGTCCACCGGGGCCAATCTGCCGCGCACCACCCGCGCTGTGGAAAAACGGCGGTTGACCACCACCACCGAGCCGCCGAGCAGCTCGGCGCAGCGCCGGGCCGCTTGGTCAGCGTCGCGCTCGAGCATGATGTCGAAATCGATCGGCTCGCGTCCAAGCAGCAGGTCGCGCACCGCGCCGCCAACCAGGTGCGCCTCGAGCCCCAGCTCGCGCGCGGCCTGGATCGCCGCAGCCAATCCAGGCGGCGGATTTGTGAGGAAATCGAGGCTGTTGCGCATGACCAAGCATAGCACGGCCGGGCCCGGATAGAACTGTCTGCGACTCGGCATTGTCCAATAGAAACGGTACGAGTATGCTTCAATACTTGACCTCAGACCTCTGGTCTTGCAAATATACGTTTTGCCGCGTATAAGCTATGGCGGCTTCGGGAGCCAAAACTGAAAGGGGATTCCATATCTGCGGAATCCTGATGATAAACATCGAGGGTTGGCATGATCTGCCCCTATTGTAAGCGGCAAACGCCGCTGTATAAGACGACCTGCATCAACTGCGGCAAACAGCTCCCCAAGGACATCGGCGACGCCCTGTTCTCCGATGAGGCGATCGAGTCCATCGAGAGCAGTATCGACCAGGCGACCACCACCAAGACATACGCCGTGGGCGAGATCGTCGGCGGCCATTACCTGGTCAAGGGCCTGATCGGAAGAGGCAATTTCGGCATCGTCTACCGCTGTCAGGACCAGCAGACGCGTAAAACCGTCGCGGTCAAGACGATCTACGAACGCCTGCTTCCCGACCAGGGCTCCAAGGAACAGTTCGTGGGCTGCATCAAACGCGCCCAATCCCTGGACCAGCGCGACATCTCGCGCGTGCTGGAGTTCGGCGAACAGAGCGGCCAGACCTACGTGGTCTACGAGTACCTGATCGGCCAGACACTGGCCACCCTGCTGCGGCTGCTGCACGACAAGAAAAAGGAGCTGGGCCTGGAGCAGCTCCAGTCCACCCTGTTCGAAATCTGTGACGCCCTGAGCGAGGCGCACAAGCGCCTGCCGCATCTGAACCTGCGGCCGCAAAACATCTTCCTGCTCAAGAACGGCGCGCGCATCGCCGATTTCGGCATTGCCGGCGGCCTGCTGCTGAAAATGCCCAAGTCCCAGTTAGCGATGGTGGACGGCGGCGAGTACCGCGCACCGGAGGTCAGGGCCCAATCGCCCAACGCCGGTCCGGCCGCGGACATCTACTCGGTCGGCGCATTGGCCCACGCGATGCTCACCGGTTCGGCTCCCAGCGACGAGGTGGGCGACGCCATCGAGATCAGCCGCAGCTTCCCCGAGGCCCTGGGCTGGGTAGTCAAGGCTTGCCTGGCCAACAGCCCGGCATCGCGCTACGGCAGCGCAGCGGAACTGAAGCAGGCCCTGATACAGGCATTCGAGGGCAGCTATATCGAACCCTCCGGGGCCCAGGCCGAACCCGAGGCGCCTGCCAGCGAAGCGGAAATCGACGTCTTCGCCGTTGACGAGCAGCCCGCGGAGCAGCCCGAGGAACCGATCGTAACCCAACCGGCCGCCGCAGAACCGATTGAGGGACTCGAACTGGGCGACCTGATGGACGGCGAAACCACCGCGACGGTTGCCGAAGAAAAGCCGCAGCCCAAGCCCGAAGAGGGCAAACCGGTAATCGGCGCCGAAGTGATCCAGGAGGTTTTCGGCAAGGCCGTCTCCGAGACCCCCCTGCCCGAGTCCGACGACGAAATGCTGATCAGCGACGCCGCCACCCAGCAGCCCGACCGCTACATCGACCACGGGCAGTTTGAGGCTGAGCCGGATGATGTTGAACAGCTTACGCAAATCGAGCAGCCCTCCGTTGAGCAGACCGTGGAAGAGCCGCCCTCTGATCAGATGGAGCCGCCGATCAGTGAGAAGGAGCGCGACGTTGTAAGCGACTTCCTCTCCGGGTTCGAGACTCCGCCCCCGATCACGCCCTCAGAGCCCGAGCCGCCCGAGCCCGAGGCTGCCGAAGCACCGCCGGCCGAAATCGAGCAACCCCTGGTCGAGGAGTTCGAGCCCAAGCCAATAGCCGCGGCCGTAGAACCCCCGACATCGGTGCCCTCCGCAGTGTTCAAACCGCTCAAGCCCAAACGGCAGGACAGCCGCTTGATGTCGATTATAATTATCGCGGCGGTGGTGCTCATCGGCTGCGTTGTGGCCTTTGCGCTCTACCGCGACCAGATCGCCGAGCTGTTCGCCGGCGACGAGCCGGTCGTCCAGACCACGCCGCAGCCCAGCCCCGAGCCGCTGCCCGCACAGACCGTCAAACCCACCCCCCCGCCGGCGGCGACCCGTCAGCCCGCGCCGACCCCGCAGGTCGACCGTCGCGTTGAATCGCTGCTCGCGCGCGCCAACACCGACTACCGCAGGGGCGCGTTCCGCACGGCCGCCAACAAGTACCGCCAGGTGCTTGGCATCGACTCGGGTAACTCCACGGCCAACAACCGCCTGCGCTCAATGGAGAGCGCGCTGATCGGCCAGGGCGACCAGGCGATGAATCAGCAGAACTGGGATTGGGCGATCGACCGCTTCAGCGAGGCGCTGGCGGTCAACCCCAATTCCGGCGAGGCGAGCACCAAACGCGAGCTGGCGCGCGAACGTCGCGCCGCAGCAGCGATCCCGGTTCCGACCCCCGCACCAACTCCCGCGCCGACTCCCGTACCGACACCGGAGCCGATCGCGCCCACTCCCGTTCCGACACCGGTCCCGACTCCCGCGCCGACGCCCTCCGAGATGGTCGACCTCGACGCCGTGCCGGTAACGCCGACGCCCGAGACCGTCGACCTCGACGCCGTGCCCGTGACGCCCCCGCCGGGCGTCTCGCCCGCAGCCACGCCCGCTCCGACGCCGACGTCCGCGACCAAGGGCCTGACGCGCGATCAGATCAACAGCACCATCTCCGAGTACATCGGACGGGTGAAGGTCTGCTATCGCGAGGGCCTGCGCCGCAATCCGGGCCTGGAGGGCGTGGTCTGGGTCCGCTTCAACGTCGGCGCCGATGGCTCGGTGGTCAGCGCGACGATCACCCAAAGCACCTTGGGCGACCCACAGGTCGAGGCCTGCATCCTGCGCCGGGTACAGCGGATGAAGTTCCCCAAACCGGTCGGCGGGTCGGCAACGGTGAACTACAAGTTCACCTTCCAGGAGTAACCCCGTGTCCCATCGCGCCCACGGCGCGTCAGTCCGCAGACGCGGCCTGATCGCTGCTTGGGCACTGGTCTTAATTGCCGGGTTGGCGATTACGGGCTGCACTCATCAAAAACAGATCGATCCGCTGGCGGACCTCGACCCGATCTACGTTGAGGTCGATCCCAGCGGCGAACTGCCCGCGACCTACTACGATGCGTTCATCCTGCTGCAGCAAGGCAACCGCGCCTACAACGAACAGCGTTTCGCCCAGGCCGAGCAGCTCTATGGCAGGCTGATCGAAACATTCCCCGAATCAGAGTTCGCCGGATTGGCGACTTACAACTTCGGCCTCTGCCTTGAGCGCCAACAGCGTTATTCAGAGGCGCTGGATTACTATCTGCGCGCCGGCCAGCTTTGGCCCGACGACTTCGAGCCGCACGAGGTGCCGCTGCGGCGCGGGTCCTGTCTTGAGCAGCTCGACCGCTGGAGCGAGGCGCATGCAGTCTACGGCGAGGCCGCGATGTTGCCCGGCCTTGCTCCCCAACAGCAGCTCAAGCTCGAGGCGCGGGCCGCAATCGCGCTGTATTTCGCGGGCCAACCCTCCCAGGCCAAGCAAGAGTTGCGGCAGGTGCTCGAACACTACGACGAGCTGTCGCGCCGCATTCCCCTGGGAAGGCCCACGTTCATCGCCCAGGCCTACTTCGTGCTCGGCGAGGTCTACTACGACCAGTTCTCCGCGCTGAACCTGAACGTGCCGATGGAGCAGATGGAGTCGACGCTCGAGGACAAGGCCCGGCTGCTGCTGCTGGCCAGGGCGCAGTACCTCAAGGCGATCCGCACCCACAATCCGCAGTGGATGACCGCCAGCATGTACAAGATCGGTCTGGGCTACTTCGAGCTGCGCGAGGAGATCCTCGAAGCTCCGCTGCCCGACGAGCTGGACCAGGAGCAACAGCAAGCGTACCGCGATCAGCTGCTCGAGGCGGTCGAGCCGTTGCGCAGCAAGTCCCTGGCCGTGCTCAAGAAGAACCTCAACGTCGCCCGTCAGCTCGACATCGACAACGAGTGGGTCCGGCTGACCAGACAGATCTACGAACAGATCTCGGAGGATCAGTGATTAAACGCGTAAGCATCCTGCTGTGGTTGCTCTTGGTGGCGCTGCTGCTGGTTCCGACGATAGCCAGCGCCGGAGCGCAGTTCCAGGGCGAGCGGCTGAGTTACCAGTTCGGCTGGAACGGCATCCCGGCCGCGGAGATCGACGTCGAGATCGACGTGGTCGATTACTTCGGCAACCAGTGCTACGAGATCAAGATCCACGGCCGGACCAAGCGGGCGATCGACCTGATCTGGAAAATGCGCGACGAGTTCGTCACGTTCACCAAAACCGCGGATCTCAATCCGATCCGCTACAGCTTCTACCAGCGCGAGGGCCGCTTCACCCAGGACACGGACATCATCTGGAACTACGAGACCAACGTCGCGCGTTCCACGCGGGTCAAGAAGCACCGCCGGATGAAGGACCGCGAGGTCGAGGCCGATAAGTACATGGATCCGATCAGCGCGCTGTTCTTCGTGCGCACCCAGGATCTCGACGTGGGCGACGTGCAGCGCCTGAGCGTGTTCGACGGCAAACGCACGCACCTGCTGGAATATAAGGTGGTCAGCCGCGAGATAATCAACGTACCCCGCGGCAGGTTCGCCGCGCTGAAAATCGCCCCGCGCATCGTCAGCAGTTCCGAACAGGATAAGAGCAGCGGCACCGAAAAGGTGCGCGAGGTCTACTTCTACGTCTCGGACGATGCGCAACGCCTGCTGCTGCGCTTCGAGGCCGAGGCCTTCGTCGGCCAGATCTACGGCGAGCTGCAGTGAGTTGAACGCTGGGCATCGCAGCGGCGGACGGCGGCGCGTCTTTGACATCATCCTGCTGCTGGCCAGCACCGCTATCACGCTGCTGCTGGTCGAGGCCGGTTTTCGCCGATACTGGACTCCTCACGAGGCGCACCAGATCCTCGACAACGCGGGCCGCAACCTTTACATCGACGACCAACAGCTGGGCCATCGGATGCTGCCGGACTTCATCGGCCTGAACTACAGCCCCGAATTCGAGGTCGCGATCCGTACCAACTCCGCGGGCTACCGCGACTCCGAGTTCGGATCGCTGGGCCCCGGCGCCCGGCGCGTACTGTGCCTAGGCGACAGTATCGTCTTCGGCTACGGCGCGCAGCAGCACGAGACGATCCCCGCGCGGCTCGAGTCGGCCCTGGCGCAACGCGGCCCGCGGCCGGTGGAATTTTTCAACCTCGGCTGCTCGGGCTACTGCCAGGGGCAGGCGCGGGTGCAGCTCGAGCGCTGGCTTCCGCGCTACAAACCGGAGCTGGTGCTGGTTTTTTTCTTTCTGGGCAACGACCCGGACGACAACTTGAACTTCCGCGTCGATATCGAGAACCAGCCGTTGCCCAACCTGCCGCAGCCCCCGGGTTGGAGCCTCTACAAACGGCTGCGCCACGGGATCTATTCGCGCAGTCGACTGGCGCAGTTTGTGGCAATCCGTTCCTGGGGATTGCTGATGCGCTGGAACCTGGTCGAGTCCGCACCGGCCAAGGAGCTGGGCCTGATGCAGGTCCCGCCTGACGCACGCGCGCTGGGTGGCTGGCAAATCAGCGAACTTTACCTGGATCAGATCGGGCAGCTCTGCGCGCGCCACGGGGCCCAGTTGCTGGTGGTCGCTCTGCCCTCCAAGAGCACGGTGATCGACGATGTGTTTCAGCGCGGCGTGGCCTACTACGGCCTGGACCCGCAACAGCTCGACCGCGGGCAGCCTGAAAAGCGGCTGATGCAAATCTGCGATCGGCTGCAAATCGACGCGCTGTCGCTGGTCGAGCCGCTACGCAACGGGATCGAACAAGGCGCGCCAATGTTTTTCGCTGTTGACCCGCACCCCTCGCCCGCGGGGCTGGAGCTGATCGCCCGCAATCTGGCCGATCCCTGCTACGAGCGGATTGAACGCCGCGATAGGGCGCAAAGCGGCCGCGAGCCCGACCCGCTGCTGCGCGAGCTGGCGGTCAATGCGGCCCGGCGTCTGCTCGGCGCGGGGCTGGCCCTCAGCGGCCCTAATTAAAGGTTGGCCAACAGCCTGCGCGTCTTGGCGTTGTCCGAGGTCAACAGCACGATCGTCGCACTGCGCACGCCGGTTGTCGTGGCGTAGTGAAAATCGATTGTGATCTTCTTATCGGCCAGAGCTTGGCAGATCACGCTCATCTCACCGGGCTTGTTACGCGTCTCGACCACGACCACGTCGCGGTCGTCACAACTGAATCCGGCCTTTAGCAGGACGCGCTTGGCCTTGGCGTTGCCGTCGGTAACCAGCATCAGCAAGGCATCGCTGCCCATGGTGTAACCGGCCGTGGCCTTGACGTTGACCTTGGTCGCGGCGACCGCGGCGAAGATCTTCGCCGCCAGCCCGGGCTTGTCCTGCATTTTGACGATTAGTTCTTTGGACCTGTATGCGTTCATTGAAGCCTCCGAATGAAGAACCTTTAACTCTCCAGGATTATTCACTCACAAGGACACAATTCTTGCTTAACAGACTTGAAACAGAGCTTCAATAGAAAAGAATACAGCTCAGCTGATATCACCCGAACGCGGCCTGAGCACCAGCACCACGCCGATGCCGATTCCCGCGGCCACCGCGTTGATCAGCACGTCCCAGATGTCGTAATAGCGCGTGGACAGAAATCCCTGAATCACCTCGTCCAGGGCTCCGAAGGCCGTCGCCAGACCCAGTGCGGCCGAAAGCAGGCGCGGCCAGGGCACCAGCGAACGTAGCGCCAGAAAGCTCAGGGCTCCGACCAGGCCATACTGAACCAGATGGATGCGGCCGATGGGGCTCCAGCCCTGCATGTAGGCCGTGATCGCGGCCGTTGCGAACAACAGCAGCAGCCACAGTAGACTGCGGCCCGATATCCTGCGCCGAGCAATGCCGACGCCGAGGAAAACCAACAGGCACAGGCCGATCAGCCCCAGCACGATCAACACCAGCAGATTGAAATTGCCGCGACCCATGGCATCGGTGATCGCGTTGGTCAGTTGCCGCACCATCCCCAGGGTTGCGCAGATCAATCCGACCCAACCCAAGAGGACCAGCCAGTACAGGGCGTTTCCCAGGCTGATCTTGCCGCGTCCCAACGCGCGATAGAGCAGCAGCGCGGTCCACAGCAGCATGGCCTGCGAGAGCACCCAGACCAGAGCGAAGCCTAAATACCCAAGTTGTATTTGTAATAGATCGCTCACGTCCATACCTGTCGTCATGGTTTAAAGTTCACTATCAATGCCCACCGCGCATCGCGTCAAGAGTTTTACACAGCGACTTGCTGCTTGAGGCGTTAAACATCGATTTACAGCAAACCCCGTATGCTGCGTGGTTGACGAAAGAAGGTGAATATCTCAGGTTAGCGACCATGGGAATCCACTACGATCTGGTGATCATCGGCGGTGGGCACGCGGGCTGTGAGGCCGCCTGGGCCGGCTCGCGCCTGGGCGCGCGCACTTTGATGATCACCATGCGCCGCGAGGCGATCGCCGCCATGTCGTGCAATCCCTCCATCGGCGGCCCGGGCAAGGGACACCTGGTGCGCGAGATCGACGCCCTGGGCGGACTGATGGGGTACGCGGCCGACGCCACGGGAATCCAGTTCCGCCGACTGAACACCAAGCGCGGGGCGGCGGTGCGCGCCAGGCGCTGCCAAAGCGATATGGCGCTCTACGCCCACTGGGTGCGCGAAGCATTGGAGCAAAGCGCCGGGCTGACGATCGTCGAGGACGAGGTGGTTTCCATCGAGGTAGAGCAAGGCGCGGGCCGCGAGACCCGCGTCAGCAGCGTCCGCTGCGCGTCGGGCGTGGAGTACGACGCCGGGGCTGTGCTGGTGGCCACCGGAACATTTCTGCGCGGTCTGATGCACGTCGGATTCGAGGCGACCCCCGGCGGTCGCATAGGCGACCGTGCCGCTGACAAACTCTCCGCTTCGCTGGAGGCGCTGGGGTTTGAGCTGGCGCGGCTTAAGACCGGCACCTGCCCGCGCATCCATTGCAACAGCATCGACTATTCGCGCTGCGTGGAGCAGCCCGGCGATACGCCGCCCTCGACCTTCAGCTTCTTTGGCCCGCCTCCCGGGCTGCCGCAGGTCTCGTGCCACATCACCCACACCAACGAGCAGACCCACGAGGCGATCCGCGCCGGTCTCGAGCGCAGTCCGCTGTTCTCCGGCGTGATCACCGGGGTCGGCGCGCGCTACTGCCCGTCGATCGAGGACAAGGTTGTAAAATTTCCGCACCACCGCTCGCACCACGTGTTCCTCGAACCCGAGGGGCTCGACAGCGAGTGGGTCTACCCCAACGGCCTGTCCACCAGCCTGCCGCGCGACGTGCAGCTGCGCTACATCCGCACGATCCCTGGTTTGGAGCACGCCGAGGTCCTGCAATGGGGCTACGGCATTGAGTACGACTACGTCGATCCGCTGGTGCTCGAACCGAGCCTGGAGACCCACCGTGTGCGTGGCCTGTACTTCGCCGGTCAGATCAACGGCACCTCGGGCTACGAGGAGGCCGCGGCCCAGGGCTTGATCGCCGGGATCAACGCAGTGCGATCCCTGGGGAACCTCGAGCCGCTGGTGCTGGGCCGCGACCAGGCCTACATCGGCGTGCTGATCGACGACCTGGTGACCAAGGGCACCTCCGAGCCGTACCGAATGTTCACCAGCCGCGCCGAGTACCGGCTGCTGTTGCGCGAGGACAACGCGGACCTGCGGCTCTCGCCCCTAGGACGCGAGATCGGCCTGCTGGGCGAGGAGCAGCTGCGCGCGGTGCAGCGTAAGGCGCGCAACGTCGAGGCCGAGATCGCGCGGCTGCACCAGACAACGGTTACCAGCGGCGACCGCCTGGCCCGGCTGTGCGACGAGCTGGGCACATCGCTGCCCGCGGGCAAGATCAGCCTGGCGTCGCTGCTGCGACGGCCAGAGGTTACTTTGGAGGACCTCGCCGCCATTGACCCGCAACGGCCGACACTCTCCGCGGACGAGGCCGAGCAGGTGCAGGTCAGCCTCAAGTACGAGGGCTACCTCAAACGCCAGCAGACTGAAGTCGAGCGCGCGGCGCGGATCGAATCGCTGAAGATCCCCGAGACGATCGAATACTCCGGCCTGCCCGGGCTCTCGGGCGAGCTGCAACACAAGCTCGAACAGGTCCGACCGCGCACCCTGGGGCAGGCCTCGCGCATCTCGGGCATGACCCCGGCCGCCATCGGCCTACTGCACGCTGTGATCAAACGAAAGATTAATTGATGAGACAGGAATTGATCGATCTGCTGGCCCGCGATGCGGCCCGCTACGGGCTTCCGCAAAACACGTTGGAGCTGACCGCGGACTACGTGCTGGAGCTGGCGCGCTGGTCAGCCAAGATCAACCTCACTGCCGACCGCGAGCCGCGAACGATCGTCCAGCGCCATGTGCTCGACTCGTGGACCGCCCTGCCCCTGCTGCCCCAAAGCGGAACGCTGGCCGACCTGGGATCCGGCGGCGGATTGCCGGGCATCCCGCTGGCCCTGGCCCGGCCCGAGCTGAACGTGACGCTTGTGGAATCGCGCGGTAAGAAGACGGCGTTTCTCGAACACGTGGCGCGCAAACTGGGTCTGACAAACGTGCGCGTGCTCACCTGCCGCATCGAGGAGTCAAGCGAGCGCTTCGACCTGGCCTGCGCCCGGGCCCTGGCCGCGCCGCACAGCGCGCTGGAGCTGCTGCGCAACGTACTGCCCAACGGCGGCAAAGCGCTGCTGTGGACCACAACCGACGATGCGCCCGCAATCGAGGCGCATTGGAAGCTGCTCCAACGACTGGAATACGGACTTGCCCCTGACCCGCACCCCACGCGCCTGATCCTGCACCTGGAGCGAATCAATAATCTGGGCTAGAAATCGAAAACCGTAATCTCTGGGCGGCAGGCAAAGCGCATAGGAAGCACGCTCATGCCGATTCCCTGGTTCACGTAGAGTAGGCTCTCGCCTTTTGAGAACAGGCCCTGGCGGTATTTGGTCTTGGCCGGGCCGAAGATCAGGTGCAGTAGGAAGTGCGGCAGCTCCACCTGGCCGCCGTGGGTGTCGCCGGACACGGTCAGCTCGATTCCGCGCTGTGCGGCCGCATCGAACACCTCGGGATAATGCGCAAGCAAAATCACCGGCGCGTCGCGCGGCAGCGAATCGAGAAACCGTGTGGGCTCGGGCGGGTAGATGCCGTCCAGCCCGGCGATCAGCACCGGGCCTCCGGGCCCTTGGATGTACTGATACGAATCGACCAGCACCTGCACACGATCATTGAGCAGCGTGGTCGGCGTTCGCAGCAGGTTTTGCCCGCTGAGCTCGCGCTCGAAGAACACGTCGGAATCGCCGTAGCTGGCAATCACGCCGTTGCGCGCATGCAGCGAATGCAGCACGTCCACAGCGTCGTGGTCCGCATCAATGCGCGGCAGAATGTCGCCGGGCACCAGCACCCAGTCCGCGTCAAGCTCCTCGACAGTGCGCAGTACATTGAGCTCGGGCGTACGAAACCCGTATGAATGCAGGTCAGCCACGACAACGATGCGCGTACCGACAAGGGCCGTGTTGAGCGGCGTCGAGTCCAGCCGCTGGTAGTTGACCGTGATCCACTGCGGCTCGGCCGAAAGGCTGTAGGCCAGCAGCAGCGCCAGCAGGGGCAGCCCCAGCAGAGCCAGGTAGAACAGCGAGCGTTTAGCGCGCTCGTTCATCGCGGGTCAGGAGAACTGGTAGCCCAGAAAGTTAACGAACATCTGCATCAGTTTCCAGACAAAGGGCGGCCACTCGAAGAAGTAGACGAACCAGCCGATCAAGGGAACGTACAGCAGCTCGACCACGCCGACCACCACCGCCACGATGCTCATGTCGCGGCCGCCGTACTTCACGGGGTTTCGCTTGATCCTCATCAGATTGATCGTACCCAACAATGCAGCGAGCACGCTGTTAAGCGGCCAGAGGCAGAGCAGGAACAGCAGCACGACCGAGAAGATCGCCGTCCCGCGGGAGGCCTCCGGGCGAGCGAATCCGCCGGTGACGTCCTCGATCGAAACGGCAAACGGGGTCTGATCCAGACCCTCGGGCGCGGGCGGCGGCTGACCGGGCGCGGGCGTAGCGTCGAGCATCCGCGTCGGCGTCTGGGCCACGGGCGGCGGCGTGGGACGCTGCCTGTCAATGGTCATCGGCTCGGGCTCCAGGTCGGGAACCGTTGACACGTCGATCGTCTGCAACGCCGCGAGCAGTTCCACGCCCCCGGGGTAGCGCGTCTCGGGCTGATAATCCAGACAGCGCATCACCAGCGCGTCCAGCTCCGAGGGCACGTGCGGCGCCAGTTCCCGGGGCCGATCGAATCGTCCCACCGGGAAGTGGGCCGTGAGCATCAGGTAGAAGATCACCCCTGCGGAATAGATATCGGAGCGCGCGTCGGCTCGCTTAAAATCGACCCACTGCTCGGGAGCGACGTACATCTCCTTGCCGATCCCGGTCAGGCCGGTCTTGGTCATACTCGGACAGCCCAGCTGCTTGGCAATCCCGAAGTCGGAGATCTTGGCCGTTAGGTCGGTGTCGATCAGGATGTTTTGCGGCGACAGGTCGCGGTGCACTACTCCCTCGGCGTGGATCGCGGCCAGCCCCTGGGCGATCTGCACGAACCAATCCAAGGCGCAACGGAAGCTGATCGGCCGGACGCCCCTGGTCGCGCCGTCGGCTTGCCGAATGTAGATCTCGTCGGCCAGCGAACGCGGCAGGTACTCCATCACGTAGAACAGTTTTTCGTTGTGCTCGTCCAAATCGAAGATGTTGACGATATTCGGGTGATCCATCCGCGCCAACATGTTCGCCTCCTGGCGGAAGCGGCTGACCAGGTCCGGATGTCTCAGGCACTCGTCGGAGAGGATCTTCAGCGCAACGATCCGCTCGAGGGTCGGCAGTTTTGCGCGGTAGACCGTGCCCATACCTCCCGCGCCGATCCGATCGAGGATCTCGTAGCGGCCGATCTGCGAGGGGGTCGACACGATGCGTCAGTCGCTTAAGACGAATTGCTTCCCGTCGCGGGAAATCACCGTGAAGGTATATCCCTCGACGTTGCAGTCGCCGAAAACGAGGCTAATCTGCGGATTTACGCCCAGCTCGCGTTCGATGGTCATCAGCTCGTCCAGCGAACAGGCGAAACGCCCATTGACCGCGCGGTACGCCATCTGGGCCGTCTGTACGCTGTGCCCGTAGCTCTGAGCCTCGACTCCCGCCGCCTGGCTCAGCGAACCGAGCATCGTACTGGGCTGCTCCGGCGTGGGTTCGGGCGTGGCCGCCGGTTCGTTATTGGCCGGGCAGCAGCACAACGTCGCACAGACGATCAGCATCAACGCTATCTTTACAACTTGCATTTTCATCACTCCGATAAGGCGGGATTATACCCCAGTCAACGGCGATTTGCCCACGGATCATCTTGATTTGCGTCGCAACACGTGGTACACATCCACGGTTCGCGGGCGCACCGATTCGGCCCGCAGGACACGATTACACACGCGACTGGACAAGGCGGAGGGGTGGCGCTCACGCGCCGACCGCTGAGGAAGAAGGTCGCGGAGGAACAACCCGTTAGGAGAAAACCGTATGCCGATCGTTTCCCTGAAGACCATGCTCGAGGCCGGGGTCCACTTTGGTCACCAGACCAAACGCTGGAACCCCAAAATGAAGCGCTACATTTTCGGCGCGCGCAACGGAATCTACATCCTCGACCTGCAGCAGACCGTCGAGCTCTTCGACACGGCCTATCGCTTTGTGGCCAGCCGCGTGGCCATGGGCGAGAAAGTGCTGTTCGTCGGCACCAAGAGCCAGGCGGTGGACATCGTGGTGGAGGAGGCCGAGCGCGCGGGCATGCACTGGATCAGCAACCGCTGGCTGGGCGGGACGCTGACCAACTACGCCACAATCAAGCGCCGGATTGAACGCTACAAATACCTCGAGGAGCTTGAGCCGAGTCTGAAAGAGGCCGAAGAGAAGGTCGATTACACACGCTTCAACAAAAAGAGCATCCTCAAGCTGCGGCGCGAGAAAGACAAGCTGGCCAAGAACCTTAAGGGCCTGCGCGACATGGGCCGCCTGCCCGGCGTGTTGTTCGTGATCGACTGCCGCAAGGACCATCTTGCGATCCACGAGGCCAATCTGCTCAACATCCCGATTGTGGCGCTGGTCGATACCAACACCAACCCCGAACCGATCGACTTCCCCGTCCCGAGCAACGACGACGCGATCCGCGCCATCCAGCTGTTCGCCGGCAAGATCGCCGACGCCTGCGTCGAGGGCCAGAAGCGTTTCGAGGAGGCCGTGCGCAGCCGCGCCGACCGCGAGGGAATCGACGTTCGCCGCTCCGACGAAATGCCGCGGCCGGTAGAGTTCGACCAGCAGGTCGGATTCGAGATCGTGGCCAAGCGCCGCGTACCGGTGGCGGAGAGCGAGGCACCGACCGAGGAGCCGGTAGCACAGAGCGAGAAGCCCGGCGAGCCGACCGACGCGCAGCCCGAGAAAGTCGCTGAGCCGCAGAAGGCCAAATCCGAGGAGCCGCCGGTTCAGGCCGTCGAGGACAAGGCCGATACAAAAGAAACAGGTACCAAGCAAGAGGTTAACGACGAGGCTGCCGCCGAGCCCAAAAAACAGGCCGACGAGTAAGCGATAGATCTAGGAGACATCGATGAGCATCAGTGTTACTGACGTCAAGTCCCTGCGCGAGCGCACGGGCGCCGGCATGATGGATTGCAAAAAAGCCCTGGTCGAGTGCGAGGGCGAACTGGAAAAAGCTATCGACTGGTTGCGGACCAAGGGCCTGGCCAAGGCCGCCAAGCGGGCCGGACGATCCACAGCCCAGGGTGTAATTCACAGTTACATCCACACCGGCGGTAAGATCGGCGTATTGCTCGAACTCAACTGCGAAAGCGATTTCGTCGCCCGCACTGATGACTTTATCGAGTTGGCCAAGCAGCTGGCGATTCACATCGCTGCCAGCAACCCGTTGTTTATCAGCAAAGAAGACGTCGATCCCAAGGTGCTCGCGCACGAGCGTGATATCGCCCGCGCCCAGGCAATCGAGGACGGCAAGCCCGAGAAGATCATCGACAAAATCGCCGATGGGCGCGTAGATAAATGGACCAAAGAGGTCTGCCTGCTCGACCAGCCGTTCGTCAAGGATCCCGACAAGACCGTCGGCGACCTGCTGGCCGAAGCGTTCTCCAAGATCGGCGAGGCCATGTCAATCCGCCGGTTTGTCCGCTGGCAGGTGGGGGAGCAGCTTCCCGAGTAAGCTTTCCCACCCGCGGCGGCATCGGCGTTCGGAGGAAGTGTGCAGTTGGAGTACCGCCGCGTAATGCTCAAGCTGTCCGGCGAAGCCCTGATGGGCGATACCGGATACGGCATCGATCCCAACACCCTGGAAAGGGTCTGCGGCGAACTGCAAAACGCCGTCAACCTGGGAGTGGAGTTGGCGCTGGTGATCGGCGGAGGAAATATCTTCCGCGGGATCAAGGGCGCTGCCAGGGGGATGGACCGCCCGCAGGGCGACAACATGGGCATGCTCGCCACCTTGATCAACGGGCTGGCGCTGCAAGATCGCATGGAACAGATCGGCGTGAGCACCCGGCTGCTCAGCGCGATTCGTTGCGAGGAAGTGGCCGAACCGTTCATCCGCCGCCGCGCGATCCGCCATCTGGAAAAGGGGCGCGTGGTGATCCTGGCCGCCGGCCTGGGACGGCCGTTCTTCACAACCGACACCACCGCCGCGTTGAGAGCAGCTGAGCTTAGCTGCGACGTGATCTTCAAGGGAACCAAGGTCGACGGCGTGTACACCGCCGACCCCAACCTCGACAGCTCGGCCGAGTTGATCCAACACATCAGCTACTTGGAAGTGATCCAGGGCGATCTACGGGTGATGGACCACACGGCGATCAGCCTCTGCCGCGAAAATTCGATCCCAATAAAAGTCTTCAACATGACCGTGCCGGGCAATATCAAACGCGCCCTGATCGGGGAGGATCTCGGCACGTCCATCGACGGGGAAATAAGATGATTGAAGATATCCACCACGAGATGATCGATGCGATGGAGAACTCGCTCAAGGCCTACTCCAAAGAGCTCTCCAAAATCCGTACCGGCCGCGCCAGCCTCTCGATTCTCGACGGCATTCGCGTCGACTACTACGGCACGTCCACTCCGCTAAATCAGATGGCCACCCTCTCGGTGCCCGAGAGCCGCTTGATCGTGATCCAGCCCTACGACGCCAACATCATCGGCGACATCGAACGCGCGATCCTTAAAAGCGACCTGGGTCTCAATCCCAACTCCGACGGCCGGGTGGTGCGCATCGCCTTCCCGCCGCTGACCGAGGACCGTCGCAAGGATCTGGTCAAGCTGGTTAAAAAGATGAACGAGGATTGCAAAATCCAGCTTAGGCACCACCGCCGCGAGGCCAACGAGATGCTCAAGGAACTCGAGAAAAGCGGCGACGTCAGCGAGGACGATGCGCGCAAGGGCCAGGAGCGCGTGCAGAAGACCATCGATGAATACTCCGAGAAGGCCGACGAAATTCTCAAGCGCAAGGAACAGGAGATCATGGAGGTCTAAACGACCTTCGTGCGCGATGAGTCCGTCGCTGCAGCAGCTTTATCAAACGCTCAAGATCCGGCCAGGCGCAACGCAAGCTGAAATCAAGAGTGCCTACCGCCGACTCGCCAGACAGCTGCACCCCGACCTGGCGGGAGACGATCCGCGCATGCGTGAGACGTTCCAGAAGGTCCAGCTTGCCTACGATATCCTCTACGACCCCGAGAAACGCGTCGCCTTCGAGACATCGGTGGAGGCCGCGCGACTCAACGCCGAGATCAATCGTTTCGCCCGGCGAGCCGGGACGCGCGTCGGACAAACGATCGCCCGCTTCAAGCGCGGTCGCCGCGAGGCGGCGCGGCGCTCGTCGGCAGGCCGCGACCTGCTCTACCGGCTGGAGGTCGAGTTGACCGACCTTGCCGCCGACTCGTTCCACTCGCTTGCGGTCGATCGTCCGGGGCCCTGCCCGGATTGCGACGGCCGCGACGAAACCGAGGATCGCGAATGCGCTCACTGTCAGGGCACGGGACGCTGCGTGGAGCGCGAGCATCTGCCCGTGCGCGTTCCCGGCGGTACGGCCGACGGAGCCCGGCTGCGCATCTGCGGCAAGGGCGAACGCTCGACGGAGCCCGGCGATCTGGTGGTCGAGGTGCGGGTCAAGCCTGACGAGCGTTTCGCGCTCTCGGGCCTGGACGTGCTGAGCCGACAACAGATTTTATTCACTAGCGCGCTGTCCGGCGGCACGGTCCAGGTGCAGACGATCCACGGCCCGCAGACCATCGAGCTGCCCAAGGCAATGGCCTCGGGCAAGAGCTTCCGCCTCAAGGGCAAGGGGCTGCCCGACCTGCACGGCGAGGCTGACGGCGACCACGTCGTGGAGCTGAACTACCGTGTACCCCGGCTGACCGACGAACAGATCGAGCAACTGCTTTGCTGGGAGCGGCAGGAGGAAATCCGATGAGATGCACAGGAGGGCTGTGCCTGGCGCTGGCGCTGCTTGTGCTCTGCCCGCACTCGGCCCTGGCCGACGAGGCGTCGGAACTGTTCTCCAATGCTGAGGCCGCTTATTCCGCCGGCGATTTTGAGCAGGCACTGGAACTCTACCGCAAGCTGGTCGTGCATCATGGAGAGGCGCGGTTCATCGACCGCTGTCTGTATCGCGTGGGTGCGATCTACATCAGGCTCGAGGACCCGCCCAAGGCCCGGATCTACTTTGACAAGCTGGTGCGCGAGCAACCGCAATCGGAGTTCGCGCGCGAGGCGCTGTACTACCGCGGCTACTGCTCATACGAGGTCGGCGAGCAACTCAAGGCATCCGAGGACTTCCGGGCCTACCTCGATCAGGGACCGGACGCGTTGCGGCTGGGACAGGCCCAGCTCTACCTCGGACGCAGCCTGGGCGCCCTGGGACAGGCCGGATCGTCGCTGGCCGGCTTTGCCGCGGCCTGGCGCATCTTGCCCCAGAGCGATCAACGCGATACGAGCGTAATCGAGGCGCGACGCGTGGCCACGGGACTGGGCGACGATCGTATTTTACTTAGTCTGCTCGACAGCCTGGAGCGCGGACCTGTACGCGACGTGGTGGCGATCGAGCTGGCCCGCCGACAGATCGCGGCCGGCCGCCGCGACAAGGCCCAGGGCACCTTGGATCGTGCCGACCTAAAGCAGGGTCCGGCCTCGATCCGCCTCGAGGCCCAGCGGCTGCGACAGGCCACCCTGCCCCAACGCGGGGGCACGCGCGACGTGTTCATCGGCTGCGTGCTGCCGCTGTCCGGACGGCTGAGCGTCTACGGCGAACAGGCGCTCAAGGGGCTGCTGCTGGGCATCGGCGCCTACGACGAGCCGCAGCTCGAGGATACCTTGATCCACCTGCTGGTCCGCGACAGCCAGGGCGACCCGAACTTGGCCGCGCAATGCGTGCGCGAGCTGGCCCAGAGCGACGTTGTGGCGATCGTCGGGCCGCTGCTGAGCTCGGAGGCGGTCACCTCCGCCACCGAGGCCCAGCGCCTCGGGATCCCGTTGATCACGCTCACGCGCAAGGAGCACATCGCCGGGATCGGCGATTGGATCTTCCGCGCCTTTACCACCGACAGCGCGCAGGTCGAGGAGTTGGTGCGCTACGCGGCCGAGATCCGCAAGGTCAAACGCGTGGCCGTTCTCTACCCGCTGGACCGCTACGGCGAGACCATGGCCGCCGATTTCCAGCGTGAGGCGCGCGCGCGCGGCCTTGAGCTGGTGATCAGTATGGGTTACGAGCCGACCTCCGTGGACTGGCACCGCGAGCTGCGCGACCTCAAGCGCGCCGGGCGCGTGGACGCGCTGTTCATCCCCGACTTCAGCCGCACGGTGTCTGTGATCGTCCCACAACTGATGCTGCTGACCCAACAGCCGCTGCTGCTGGGCCCCAGCGGCTGGAATGATCAGCATTTGGCCGCGGCCCTGGGAGAGCAGCTGTTCAACGCGGTAATCGTCGACGGCTTTTTCGAGGGCGCAACCGACCAGGCCACACAGGTTTTTCTGCGCGACTACCAGCGCTACATCAGCGGCCGTCCGGACTTGATCTCGGCCTCGGCCTACGACGTGGGACGCATTCTCGACCGGCAACTGAGTCGCAATCCGGGCGCGGACCGCGGGATGCTGCGCGAACTGCTGTGGGAAGTGCGCGACTTCCCCGGCGTGTGCGGCCCGACCTCCTTCGACGCCACAGGCGAGATCAGGCGTCCGCTCAAGCTGCTGGGCTTCGGCCCCTCGGGCATCCAGTCCCTTGACTGACCTGACGCAGATCTTCGGCCCCGAGGGACCGCTGGCCCGAAAGCTGCCCGGGTTCGAGCCGCGTCCGGGTCAGGCGCGGATGGCGCAACTGGTGCTGCAGGCCCTGTCCGATAACGAGACCTCGCTGATCGAGGCCGGCACCGGCACAGGCAAGACCCTGGCCTACCTGGTCCCGGCGATCCTGCTGGGCAGCCGGGTCGTAATCAGTACCGGCACCAAGACCCTGCAGGGGCAGCTGGTCGACAAGGACATCCCTGGTTTGCGGCGCGCGGGCTTCAAGTTCGAGTACGCGCTGATGAAGGGGCGCGGCAACTACCTGTGCCCGCAACGGCTCGATCATTTTTTAGCCGAACCGCTGCTCGATGTGGCCGCGGAGGCGAAGTTGGTTAAACCCTTCGCAAGCTGGGCCGCTAAAACCAAGACCGGCGACCGCGCCGAACTGACCGATTTTCCGGACAACCTGCGTTTCTGGAATCAGGTCTGCTCGACCTCCAATCACTGTCTGGGCTCGACATGTTCCTTTTTCACGACATGCTTCGTCGCGCGCATGCGCCAGGCCGCGGCGCGCGCCGACCTGGTGATCGTCAACCACCACCTGTACTTCGCCGACCTGTCGCTACGACTCACCTCCCCCAGCGGAGTGATCCCCGAGCACAAGGCCGTGATCTTCGACGAGGCGCACGGGCTCGAGGAGGTGGCCACCGAGCACTTCGGCACGATGTTCTCCGGGTTGCGCCTAAGCGAGCTGACGCGCGACTTGCGTTCGTTTCTCAGCGCGCTCAAGCTCTCGCCGCCGACGGTGATCCGCGCGGCTTCAGCATTGGAAAGCCGCTCTAAGGCGCTGTTCAAACTCGTGGATAAGCTGCCGGGCAACGACCGCTTTCGCCTCGAGGATCAACAGCTCGATAAGTTGGGCAAGGCCGCGGGCCAGAACGTGCTCGACTCGCTTAGTGCCCTGGGCGACGAGCTGCGCCGGGCTATGCCCCAGACGCGTCCCGCGGAACTCGAGACGATCGTGCGACGTGGCCGCGAGCTGCACGCAGACCTGTGCTTGATCCTCGACAGCCAGGACCGTGAACGCGTGCGTTGGGTCGAACGCCGGCCGCGCGGCAGCCTGCTCAACGCCAGCCCGATCGAGGTCGCCGATCAGCTGCGCGAAAATCTGCTTTCGGTCGGCAACGGCATCGTGCTCACCTCGGCCACTCTGACCACGGGCAACAACTTCGGCTTTCTCAAGCAGCGCCTGGGCATCGACTACGAGACCCTCGACCTGGTGATCCCGCCGATCTTCGACTTCGCCCGCCAGACGCGGCTCTACCTGCCGCGCGACCTGCCCGAGCCCAACGATTCGCAGTTCGTCGAGGCCCTGACCACGCGGCTGGTCGAATTTCTGCGAGCCACGTCGGGCCGCGCACTGGTGCTGTTCACCAGCTACCGCAACATGCTCGGCGTGCGCGAACGCCTGCCCCACGACCTGCCGTTCCGCGTGCTGCTCCAGGGCGAGGGCACGAAGAACGCGCTGCTCGAACAGTTTCGCGACGACCGCAGCTCGGTGCTGCTGGCCACGGCATCGTTTTGGCAGGGAGTGGACGTGGTCGGAGAAAGTCTGAGCGCGGTGTTCATCGACAAGCTGCCGTTCGCCAGCCCCGGAGAGCCGATCATCGCCGCGCGGATCGAGGCCGCGCGTGCGCGACAGCAGGATCCGTTCTGGACCTTCCAAGTGCCCTCGGCGATCCTCGCGCTGCGCCAAGGGCTAGGCCGCCTGATCCGCAGCCGCGACGACCGCGGCGTACTGGCGATCGCCGATGTGCGCCTGCACACGCGGCGCTACGGCCGCAAGATCATCGCCGGCCTGCCGCCCTCGCCCCAGGTGAGCGAGATCTCACCGCTACGCGAGTTTCTCGAACAACCATTGGACCCATCCGCTACTGATTGACCGTGATCGTCGTCGGCCGGGCAAGGGCCTGGGTCGTCGGATCGTAGTACTGGTAGACCCTGCTGCGCGGCGTCTGCGCCTTTAACGGATACTTGGCGCGCAGACGGTAGCTCAGCTCCACGGGCCGCTCGTGATTCAGCTCGTCAAGGTAGACGATCACCTGGCGGCCGGTCAGCTCATAGCGCGAGATGACCTTCGAACCCACCAGCTCGTCCAGATCCTCCGTGAGCACCTCAAAGCCCGGAGGCACTCCCAGGTCTACGATCACCATGCCCAACTCGCCCGGAAGATTGTTGTTCACGCGCACGTTGCAGGTCACGATGTCGTCCGCGGTCAGCTCGGTCTTGTCGTAGCGCACGTCGATGTTCATCGGCTCGCCCTGGGTCGCGGGCAACTGTTTCCACGGCAGCCAGAAGCGCGAGACGATCGAGTACAGTAGCGATCCCTCGCCCTGAAGCTCGATGCTAATCTCGTTGTTCCCTTCGCTGGTGTACTGTTCCAGGTCGATCAGCCGCATCACGTCGGCGTCCTGGGGCGTAATCGCCAATGTATGCACGATCTCGCCGTTGACCTTGATCAGGATCTCGGCGTTGGTGCCCGACGTCGCTCC
>JAVCCG010000118.1 GCA_030765605.1 Candidatus Alcyoniella australis | reverse complement strand
CTGGACGAGCTGGCGCAGTGGGGCATGCAAAAGCTGGCCGAGGCGGTCGATACCTCGTTCGCCACGCACCTGGGTGCGTCCAAGGTCTACCTGGTGTTCAACCCGCTGAGCTTTACCCGCGACGCGCTGGTCGAGCTGACTCAGGAGCCGCCGTTGCGCGGCTGGCAGGCCTACGGGCCCGACGGCGAGCCGCTGCTGGGCCAATGGAGTGAAGAGGCGCGACGGATGCTGGTGCGCGTCAACGATTTGCCGCCGCTGGGCTGGACGGCCGTGGCGCTGGTCGATGGCGAAATAACTGCGAGCGGCGGGGTCCGCGCCGAGGGAATGGTGCTCCAAAACGATTTGCTGCGCGCCGAGCTCGACCCGCAAACCGGCCACCTGCTCAGCGTGGTCCACAAGGCTAGCGGCGCAGAGGCGATTGAGCCCGGCCGACCGGCCAACGTGATCCAGCTCTATCGCGAGCGCCGCAACATCTACCCGGCCTGGAACCTGGACTACGACAAGTACGGCAGCCAGCCGCAGACAGTGGACAACGCGTTGTCGATTACGGTGATCGAGCCCGGTCCGGTCCGTACGCGAATCCGCATCGCCCGCAGCTTTGAGGAGCTGTACATCGAGCAGGACGTGATCCTCGATGCCGGGGCCGATCATCTGCGCTTTGAGACGCGAATCGACAACTGGGGCGAGGTCGAAAACCGGCTGGCCAAGGTCGCCTTCCCGCTGAACCTGGAGAACGCGCCGGCCGAGGCGATCTACGACATCCCCTACGGCACGCTGGTGCGCCGCCACGACGAGAACCCGCCGTACAACTACGAGGCGCTTGGCCATAAGTGGGTGGCGATCCTTGACAGCGTGGCCGCAACGCCGGGCCGCGGCGTGGCCCTGCTCTCGCGCAACAAGTACGGCTTCGACATTCTCAACGACCGCAACGCCGCCGGGATCCACGGCGGCCGGGCCAATATCCTGCGCCTGACCCTGCTCAAGGCCGCGCAGAGCCCGCGGCTGGGCAACATCCTGGCCAACCGCGGCGGGCCGATCGGCGACCGCGGCAGCTTCACCGCGATCTACGGCCTGCGTCCATTCTCCGGCGACTGGGCCGCGGCGCGCATGCCCCAGGCCGGATGGAGTTTCAACATGCAGCCGCCGGTAGTGAGCACCGACAGCCACGGCGGCGCGCTCGATCCCGCCGGATCGTGGGCGATCGTCGAGCCGGACAATGTGCTGATCAGCGCGCTCAAGCGGCCCTGGGACGGACCGGACAGCCGCAGCGTAGTGCTGCGGCTGCACGAGGTGCAAGGCGCGGATACGACCGTGCGGCTGAGCCTGCCGGGCAGACGGATTCTCAGCGCCGAGCCGTTGGATTTGATCGAACGCGCGGTCGACGGGCCGAGTGTGACCATCGACCGGTCGGGCGCGTGCAGCCTGTTGCTGCCCGCCCACAGCCTGGCAACGCTGCTGCTGCGCACCCAGCCGCTGGGCGCGCGCGACGATGACGACGATAGCCAAGACCAGGACGAGCGCGGGTGCGGCTGCAATTGAAAAACTCGATTGACAGCACTTATTTCGCTGCACTATGCTGAACGACAATCAGCAAGTGCATAGAGAACGCTAAGGTTCACGACGGATAATGGCGTTCTGTGTGTGTCCGTAACAAATCGTCTTCTCGGCTGCAAGCCGGAGACATTCCCTAAGCAGGTGGGGGAGCACAGGATATGAAAAAGATAGCATTAGTAATTACGTTGATCTTCGTGCTGGCCGTGGTAGCCGGTGGATGCGACTTCCTCAAGAAAAAGCCCGCGCCCACCCCCGAGCCCACGCCGGTCCCGATGCCCGAGCCCACGCCCGAGCCGACCCCCGAAGAGGTCGCCGGTCCCGTCCCGACCTTCGTCTCGATCGACCCGGTAAAGGGCGTCAAGGGTAGGGTCGTCGAAATCGACGAGCTGATCGGCAGCGGCTTCGTACCGATGGAAACCAAGGTCTATCTGGTGGCCGGAGCCAACACGATCGAGGCTACGGACGTCGGCGTGATCGACGAGACCAAGCTCAGCTGTAATTTCAACCTCACCGGCGCCGAGCTGGGCGAGTGGGATCTTAAGATCGTCACTCCCAACGGCGAGGTGATCGAGTCCGGCGCGTTCCGGGTCTACGTCCCCTCGACCAAGACTCCGACCCCGAAGCCCCCGACCGGCTCGCCGTCGATCGGCAAGTCCAGCAGCCAGTCGACCCCCCACAAGACCCCGATCCACAAGCAGACCGGCGGTGCGACCATGGGCGGCGGCAAGTAATCAGCTTCCGTACGATGTAAGCTCGATCCCCGGGCCGGGAACCACCCGACCCGGGGATTTTTTTGTAGAATGTCTCGATGATCGATCTCGCACTCTTTCGCTGGATCAACTCCGGCTGGGCCTGCGCGCCGCTGGACGCGCTGATGCCCTCGTTTCACACGGCGTGGCCCTGGGGGCTGCTGCTCGCGCTGCTGCTGATCCTCAGCCTGTGGCGCGGCGTGCCGTTCACCAGGCGCGAGACCCTGGTCTGCCTGGCGCTGATCCTGCTGACCAACCTGATTGCCTCGGACGTGATTAAACCGCTGGTCGGCCGCGAGCGCCCATGCCACACCTTGGAGCAGGTGCGGCTGCTCACGCCCGAGGGCAACTGCTCGTCCAGCCGTTCGTTCCCCAGCGCCCACGCGGCCAACCTGTTCGCGGCCGCTGTTTTCCTGAGCTGGCGCAGGCGACGACGAGCCTGGCTACTGTTCCCCCTGGCCGCGCTGATCGCGCTCTCGCGGGTCTACATCGGCGTGCACTGGCCCAGCGATGTGGCGGCCGGGGCGCTGCTGGGCGTGGCCCTGGGAACGTGCGCCGCGCTGATCCACCAGTCTCGCATCGAGCCCGACGCGCCCCCTGACCTGCCGGCAGAGGTCCGCGTGGGCCGACTTGTGGATTAGGGAATACTGTTTTTCAACATTCCCTCACCCCGCCGTTGTTCGGCGACGGTCAATCGGCGGAATAGCGCGCTTTGACCTGCAGCGGGTGGTCCAGGATATTCATGAACTCGATCTCGTCGCCGGGCTTGTATCTCCGGGTGTGGTACATGATCGAGACCAGCTCCAGCGCTCCGGCCTCCACGCTTTCAAGGTTGCTCAGCACGTAACCGGCCTCGCCCACGCTGCCCGGGTACTTCTCCGGCGGCGAGGGCACGTTGACGTTGTCGCGGTAGAATAAACGCGGCACGACCTTGGTCGCCTGCTCGTCAAAGACCAGCCGATTGATGAACGCTCCGTCGCACTCCGGCGTGGTGCCGGCCATCGCCATCCACTTATAAGTGCGGCGATCCAGCGTTTGCTCCTTGGGGCTCATTTTGCCGTCGATCAGCACGCCGCGGGTGTTGCGCTCGTTGTAGAACTTGCGCTCGAAATCCACGGCCCGCGTGTCGGTGCTGACGTAGAACCGTGGATTGCTAAGCATGGAGTCCACATTGAAGGGCAGGTCGATCCGCGTGGGGAACTCGAAGGCGTTGGCGTAGTAGATGTTGTCGAGCACCGCGCTGGGCGAGGGAATCCTCCAGAAGAGGATCATCCGGTTCTTGGTGCGCCGCACTACGCGCACCGGACCGTCGATCCAGGCGATTGTTTTGGAGGTGAAGTCCTCCTCGTTTTTCGAGATGTGGATGCTGAACAGCGTGTCGGCCTCAAAGCGCACCTTGAGCCGATCCGCGAGGTTCGAGCCGTCGCCCCCGCCCTCGGGCGTGTACCCCAGGTAGCCGATGCCGATCGGCGCCTCGGGCGCGAAGCCCATAATGAAATAGCGCGCGCGGACCATCTGCTGCTGGTGGTCGTAGTTCACGTAATCGGTGGGCGAGAGCGCGGGCGCCGCCGAGTCGAAACGGAACAGGTAGACCCAGGCGCGACCCTGGTCCAGCGGATCGACCAGTTCGATCTCCACCGCGCCGTTGCGCCCCGCGGGCCACAGTTGCACCGGCGCGCGGCCGCCCGCGTCCGTGGCCATGAACACGATCAGGTCGTTGGCGTCGAACTTTCCCTCGTCCTGGTCCTGATTGGCCTTGCGGCCGAAGGGAAAGACCAGCTCGCCATCTGAATCGCGCTCATCGAGCTGAAACGGGATCGGCTGCAGCTGGTTATCCTGCAGCGCGAGCATGCGGTAGTTTTGCAGCGGCGCGCCGAGCAACTCGCCACAATCGCGCGCCTCGAGGATCACCGCGTCGGCCGTACGGGTCAGCGTGCGCGGAAAGACGACCGTGGCCTGCGCTGTGGCACAGACCGCAGTCACGGCGCAGCAGGCGATCAGCAGCTGTAGCAATCTTCGCATCCGGGCCTCCGTTTTCTCGGTCGTTCGATCGCTCAAGCTTGAACGCTGGCCGCGGCAAGATCAAGTGTCGAGCCCGCCGCGCGTTGACTGCAAGACGCGCGCTCAATACGCTACAGCACGTTATGCAAAGCGATCGAACTCAACCGAGCCTGGGCGAGCTGGCGGCGATGTCCGCGGGCATAGGCATGTTGATGGCCCATCAGATCGTGCTGCTGCGCTTCACCCCGGACGACTCGTATATCTCGTTCCGCTACGCGCGCAACCTCGCGGCGGGCAACGGGCTGGTCTACAACGTGGGCGAGCGCGTCGAGGGCTTCTCCAATCTGCTATGGGTGCTGCTGCTGAGCCTGGGCTCGCGACTGGGCCTCGACATTCAGCCGCTGGCCAAGTTCCTGGGCGTTGCCGCGGCAATGGGCATGCTGACGTTGGCCCTGGTGCTGCTCAAGCGACTGGCCAAGCCCGGCGCAACCGGCATGCTGGCGCTGGCCGTGTTGGTCGCGGGCAACACCGGGTTTGCCTTCTACTCGATCTCGGGCATGGAGACCATGCTGTTCGGCCTGTGGCTGATCCTCGGCGTATGGATCATCGCCTCGCCCCGAGAACGCACGCGCGACGTTCTGCCGCTGGTGGGACTGGCCGCGGCCCTGACCAGGCCCGAGGGCGTGCTGTTGCTCGGGCTGGGAACGGCCTGGTCCGCGGCGCGCCTGGCGGTGGCGCCTCGCGGAAAACGAATGGGCAAGGCGCTGTGGATCGGCGCGGCGCTGGCCGGACTGGTCGGGATGATGATCTTCAGGCGGACCTACTTCGGCGACTGGCTGCCCAACACGTTCTACGCAAAATCGTTCGACTGGCTGCCCTCGCGGCCGCGGCCCTGGGGCGGACTGCACTACACCATGGCCTTCTTGCGCGGCACGGGCGCTCCGGCGCTGTGCGTCGCGGCTCTGGCCGGGCTGATCGGAATCGGGCAACGCGCTCGGCTGTTCGCCGGTCTGACCATCTGCTGCGGCCTGATTTTCGTGATCCAC
The DNA here is from genome assembly GCA_030765605.1 of Candidatus Alcyoniella australis. NCBI lineage: Bacteria > Candidatus Lernaellota > Candidatus Lernaellaia > Candidatus Lernaellales > Candidatus Alcyoniellaceae > Candidatus Alcyoniella > Candidatus Alcyoniella australis. Next base: position 51,944 of record JAVCCG010000118.1, on the reverse strand, counting down.
GCTAACTTCGACTGGATGGCCTACGCCCGTTTCTGGGTGCCCTACCTGCCGCTGCTGGCGCTGCTGATCGTCCTGGGCTGGGAACGTCTGACCGGCGGCGCGCTGAACTCGCGCGCGGCCTGGTCGCTGCTGTTGCTCGCCGCCCTGTTGACCATGCCGACCAACATGGCCAAGACCCGCGACCTTGTGAAAGACCCCGGCGGCTATCCGCAGAACCTGATGAGCGGTGTCTATCAGCGCAATATCGGCAAGCACCTGGGTCGGCTCTATCCCGAGCAGACCAGTCTGGCGACCAAGCGCATCGGCGCGGTCGGCTATTACTCCGAGCTACGGATCCTCGACGCCTTCGGCCTGATCGACAAACCGGTGGCGCAGACCTTCCATCAGTCCCGCCGCAAAGGGGCCGAGGTCGACCGCAACTCCGTGGTGGCGCACGAGCTGCTCCAGCGCGGACCCGACCTGGTGCTGGTCTACACCCACGGTGATTTGGACAATCCGCTGTCGTACACCCCACAGGGCGATCGGATGCTCCGCGGCATTGACGAGGAGCTGTGGAAGGCAGCGCTGGAGCGCAACTATCGGCCGGTGCAAAAATGGCCGATGGGCCCGGGCGATAAAATGGCCTACCTCTATGCCAGTCCCGGATTCGGATTATCCATCCCCAGCGCCCAACAGGGTTTTACAACGCACGCCGACAAGGGCGCCAACGACGATGAGAACCATTGACTAAGATCGGTTAGAATAAATTGATGTACAAAAATCTCTGCGTACTGATCGGAATCCTGCTGACTCTAGTGCTGGTCCAGCCCGCCGCAGCCCACCGCTCGCTGCGCGACCGCAACGCCCAGCACATAATCGGCGCGGTGGGGCACCTCGGCGCCTCGCTGGCCATCGACCCGGACTTCGACAACGTGACCAGCGGCACGCCGCTGCTGTGCGGCGGCGGCCTGATCTACATGCCCTCGCCGATGATCGAAACCCGGCTGGAATTCGTCGGCCGACGCGCGTCGAGCTCCGATGGCGACCACGCGGGCCTGATCGACGTCTACGGCGGCTCAGCCTCCCTGGGCTACGTGCTCGAGCCGTGGGTGATGAAGATCGACCTGGCCTTCGCCGTATCGTTCGTCGAGTCGCGGCTGCACGTGCGCGACGAGCTGATCGACTACGAGCGCAAATCGTTCAGCACCGGGTTCTCGCCGCGGGTCGGCGCGGCGTTCGAGATCGACGCCGGGCCGCTGCTGATCTGTCCGGGCCTGCTGCTGTCCTACGATCACATCCCCACCGAGGATTTCTACGTGCTCAAGCAGCTGGGCGGAGTCAGCCTGGCCCTGCAGCTGCAGGTGCTGATGCCAATCAAGCAACAGCGCAGGAGTGACGATGAACCGCGTTAGCTTGCCCTTGTCCACGGCGCTGATCCTGGCGCTGACGCTGCTCGTCGGCTGCGACGCCTACGACATGACCGACGAGTTCGACGGCCTGCCGGTCTACCAGCTCGAGCGTTTCGCAATTTTCGGCGTCGACCCGCTCGATGACAGCCCGAGCTTTTTAACCCTGGCCATGTCCGTTGAGTACTCCAGCGGCTCGGGTCGGTTGGCGCTCTACGTTTCCCAGGAGCCGCCGGACCGCAAGACCCTGCGCGAGTTGGACATCGACGAGGCGGCGACCCTGCCGATCCGCGACAAGGTCGGCTATCTGGTGCGGCTCTTCGACCTGCCAACCGGCGCCCAGGACGAGCTGACCCTCAGAGACGTCTACAGCGTGGAGGGCGTGCACTACGGCGCGCACCGGATCTACGTCGCGTTCGTCTCGTTCCCCGACCACGAGGGCGACGGGCCGGTGCAGGTCAAGCTCTCGGCCCTGGAGATGGGCGAAGACGTGGTCAACGGAGATCCCCCGATCCATTTGCTCGAACGCGAGTGAGGCGGCTTCGAGCCGCCGCAAAACACGCATAGTTCGCTGGTCTTAATCCAACGACCCACCCCGCGGCAGCTTGGAGCTACGGCAAAACTCGCGCACTGCGATTATTGTTAACATTGACCAATCCCGCACCGCGGAGAGCATCATTGAACAATTATGATGTTCCGCTCGCGTGTTTTACGGGCACTTAAAAGGTGCCAAGGTGGGTCGGGTTGTCCGGTGGTTCTGTTACTCGCCGATCTGCGGGTAGAGCGCCTGCCGCACGTGGGGCTCGAGCAGCACCTTAACTCCGTCGACCACCGGGTAGCGTTCGCCGCAGTTGGAGCACTCAAGATCCGCGGACAGCGGCTGGCGGTCCACCGCGCCAAAAGGACAGGCGCGGGCGCAATCCATACAGCGCGTGCAGCGGTCGAAATCGACCTTTGCCCGGCCGTGCTCAACGCTCAACGCGCCCCGTGCACAGGCCGCCAGACACGGCCGTCCGCACAACTCTGGAGCGCAGCCCTCGCCAATTACCAGGCAGGCCGGACAGGCCAACGGGCCACCGGCCTCGGGCGGAGGCGCGGCGGGGATCACCAGCGGCTGATCTTGACCGCCGTCCAGGGCCAGGGCCTTAAGCCGCGCGCCGTTGCTCAGATCGATCCGCATCCGCATCTGGGCGGCCCGGACCGCAGTGCGCGGCAGGTCCAGCTCGACCAGACGGCCGCTGATGCGCGGCCGCACTTCCGCACCCTCCACGCTGAGCCCCAGGCCGTTATTTGGATCCAGCGGGTGCTCAAAGGCCAGACGCAGTCGGTCCTGCCCCACGCGCTTGAGCACGATCAGGTCGCCGCCGCCGGACACTCCGGGCATACCGTTGGTCATGATCGGCACCGCCGGGCTCTCGTCCGATGGTCGGGCGATGCCGTGCATCGTGCCGCCGAACAGGTAGGTCGGCAGCCGGTCGGCCAACAGCGGCGGCAGCAGCCTGAACAACGCGGAGGCTAGTGGCCCGTGGCTGGGGCGGTCGCCGGCGACCAGCGGCCGGTAGCCGTACTCAATGCGCTCGAAGGCCGACAGCCCGCGCTTGTAGACGTCGATCGGAAACTTGTTCTCCAATGCTCCGGCGCACAGCGGCTCGATCCCGGCGATGTCGGCCAACCAGGGCAGCAGCCCCATTCCCAGCAGCAGCCTGTCGCGCCGACCCATCTGCTGCGGGTCGCAGGTGCGCCACAGGTGCAGGCTCAGCAGCCTTCGCACCGGCTCGCCGTCGAACAGCAACGCGCCGTCGGGCCGGATCACCCGCCGCAACTCGCGCGAGGCCGGGCCGGGATCGTCGAAGTGATGCAGCGTTCCCCAGCACAGCTCGAAACGCATCGAGCGGTTGACCAACGGCAGGTTGCGCGCGTCAGCGCAGATCCGTTCGGGCAGCCGTTGGAGCCCCATCCGCCGGGCGTAGCCCTCCATGCTGACCAGGGCTTGCAGGCTGACGTCCAGTGCGAAGCCGTTTGCCGCGCAGCCGTTGACCAACGCCAGCGAGTTGGCGCCGGTCTCGGCCCCGATCTCGAGAAACGGGCTGAGCTCGAAGCCGCGCGCCATCAGCCGCCGCAGCTCGTCCACGCGGTGCTTGAGCACCATCTGCATGTATTGCTGCACCTCGTCGTACAGCTTGCTGTGAAAGCTGCGGAAGCGCACCTCGGCCCTGAGTTGCTCCGGCGTTTGTCGCAGGGGTTCTGGCTGATTCATGGAGATAGTTTGTCCGGATTTCGTGGCGCTCAGCCGATCATAGAGCCTGTTATCGTAGCGTCAAGTCCGTAGCGGATAAATTGACAAGACTTGACGCCGCGTGCTAGAAACCGGTCTAATTACGCCGGATTCATCACAACATTCGATTATCTGCTGAGGACGAAAATGGAGCGTATCCATCGATCGTTGCGGCTGCATCTGCTGATTTTACTAGCGCTTATACTGCTCGTGCCCGCAGCAGTTTTCGCCCAGCAGGACGACTCCACACCACCTGCGGCTCCGCCGAGCGACGATGAATGCCTGGGCTGCCACATCGCCGATATGGTCGGGGCCTGGGGCGAGGACGCGGTGGAGGCAGGCATGGCCCTGGCCGTGCCCGATGGATTAAAGCCCGATTTCAAAGGGCATCCCGATCTGCACGGCGCGACCTTTGCCGTGGATGGCGCGGCCCTGAGCCAGAGCATTCACGGTCAGATGGGCATCAGCTGCGTGATGTGCCACACCGACGCAAGAACCCCGCTGCACCCGGTGCAGCTTAAAGCGGCCGACTGCTCGACCTGCCACCCGACGGCTGTCGAGCACAACGCCAAGGGAGCCCACGGCCGTGCCCTGGCCCGCGGCGATCTGGGCGCACCGACCTGCGCCGACTGCCACGGAGCGCACTCGATCGTGCCCGGCTCCGCACAGAACAGCCCGACTGCGCGGCGCAACGTGGCTGCGGCGTGCCTGCGCTGTCACGGCGACGAGCAGTTTATCGCCGAGCATCCGGGCCACCGCGAACACATCGACGGCTACCTCGAGGGGGTCCACGGACAGGCGCTGGCCGCGGGGCGCGAGGAGGCGCCGACCTGCACCGACTGTCACGGCAGCCATCTAATCCTGCCCAAGAACGAGCCGGCCTCGATGGTCTACGCGGGCAACATCTCGGCCACCTGCGGCGGCTGCCATTCGCAGTCCGAGCAATACGACGGCTCGGTCCACGGCCAAGCCCTGGCCCGCGGTGCAATCGAGGTCCCCTCGTGCGTGTTCTGCCACGACAGCCACAACGTGCGGTCCACGGACGACGAGCAAAGCCCGAACAGCTTTCTCAACTCCGCGGCGACCTGCCTGGGCTGCCACGACAACCGCGCACTCACCCAGCGCTTCTGCATGTCGGAAAACGTCGGCGCCTCGTTCTACGGCGGATTCCACGGCAAGGCCTATCTCGAGGGCGACACCTCGGTGGCCGCCTGCGTCTCCTGCCACGGCACCCACGAGATCCGCGTACAGGACGACGAGCTAAGCTCGATCCACCCCGACAACCTGGTTGCGACCTGCGAGCGCTGCCACCCGAACATCGGAGCGGGGTTCGTCCAGGACTCGTTCCACGGCGACTACAGCGAGCTGACCGCCGAGGCCGACACCGCGCACACGGTCAAATACTGGGTGCGGCTGACCTACCTGCTGCTGATCCCGCTGACCATCGGCTTCATGCTGGTGCACAACCTGATCGACTGGGTCGCCAAACTCAAGCACCACTACGCCAAGTGGCGTGCGGCCGGCGGCGTGATGCGGCTGGATAAGTTCGAGCGCGTAATGCACGTGGTGCTGTTCACCTCGTTCACCACCCTGGTGATCAGCGGCTTCGCCCTGAGCTTCAACTGGAAGATCCCGGGCATTGACGGCGAATCGTGGGAGACCTTCCGCGCGATCACCCACCGCGCGGCCGCGGTGATCTTTATCCTCTGGGGCGTGGTGCACGTGGGTTGGCTCATCGGCGTCAAGCGCGGTAGGCGCTACTTCATCGACATGATCCCGCGCTACTGGGATGCGCTGGACATGATCAACCTGGTGCTGTTTAACCTCGGCATCAAGAAGAAAAAGCCCAAGTTCCGGCGCTTCAGCTACATCGAGAAGGCCGAGTACCTGGCGATGCTCTGGGGCACGGCGGTGATGATCGCCACCGGCGCTATCCTCTGGTTCGAGGAGCCGATGCTCAAGCTGATGCCGCTGTGGGGCCTGAGCGTGGCCAACATCGTGCACTACATGGAGGCGATCCTGGCCACGCTGGCGATCATCGTCTGGCACTTCTACTCGGTGATCATCAACCCCGAGGTCTCGCCGATGGCCATGCACTGGCTGTCGGGCAACGTGCCCGAAGAGATCATGGAGGAGGAACACGCGCTGGAAATGGAGCAGATCCGCCGCGCTCGACGCTAAGGCCGGATCTTGTTGATATCACGCCCGGTTGCTCCGTAAGATCGTAGGCGCGCCTATTGAAAACCCTTGATCGGGCCCGCGGGTTGGGCTAGAATCCACCCGACTAGTAAACAAGGAGGCTGCTGTGAAGCGGACTGTTTCCACGTTAATTATCCTGATTGCAGTTCTTGGCTTGGCGATGACCGTCTACGCCGTGGCCGACATGATCACCATCGATCACATCGCCGGCGGCGCCAAAGCGGTTCCGTTCAATCACAAGATGCACGCCGACGCGGCCAACGACTGCGGCATCTGCCACCACGAGAACCCGGCGGCTCCCACGGCCTGCTTCGGCTGCCACGACAACACCGACGCAGCCAACGGCGGCGGCCACAAGAACAAAGACGTGATGCACTCCTTCTGCGGCAAGAAATGCCACACCGCCGATAACAAGGGTCCGACGTTCCCGGGCAACTGCCCCAAGTGCCATACTCCCTGATCGGCTGAGCCAAACAAGAAATCAAACAGGCTGCCCTTGTGGGCGGCCTGTTTTCGTAAAGACTAATGATCCGCTAGCATGTCTGCTCAATGAAAGATCCTAATAATCAACCAACGGCAAGGCCGCGCGCCATCGAACGCTTGCGCGGCGCGGACCTCGTTGGGCGGTCGATCGACCACGCCCCGCCCGACCGCGACCTGTCCGACGCCGACCTGACCCTGGCCAAGCTGCGCGGCGAGTGGCTGGACAAGGTCGAGCTGGAGAGCGCGCGCCTGAGCCGCACCCGGATCAGCTCGGCGCAGCTGGACCTGGACACCCTGGCCCGTGCACGGCGCGCGGACATAACCCTCGACCAGGTGGTGCTGCACGGGCCGAACGTAGAGTGCTGCCGCGCCGAGCAATCGAGGATCAGACTGATACGCAGCCGCAGCGTCAACGCCCTGCGCGACCTGGCGTGGCCGATGCTGCTGATCGCCGTGCTCGGCTTGGTGATCGCCGGACAGTTGTTTTACAGCAGAACGTCCGGGCATCCGATCAGCTTCTACTCCCACGACAACTACGCCGACGGCCTGAGTCGCGCCCTGGCCCTGGAGGGCAACGATCTGGTGCACAGCAACCCGGCGCTGTATCACCTGCCCAGCTGGCTGTGGCTGCGGATCTTCGGGCCTGTGCGCTGGGCGCTGAACCTCACGCCGCTTTGCTACCTACTGTTGTTCGGATTGGGGCTCTACGCCCTGGCCGCCGAGCTTTTCGACCGCCGCAGCGCCGTGGTCGCGGGACTGCTCGGCGCACTGAGTCCGGGCGTGATCGCCTTCACCCGGGTCTACGACGATCACACGCTGAACCTGGCCTTGGCGACCTGGTTTGCCTGGTGCCTGGTGCGTAGCGAACGGCTGACCCGACCGGTCTGGCTGCTGCCCGCCGCATCGCTGGTGCTGCTGGCGCGTTACTCGCTGCAGGAGAACACCCACTGGGTACTGTTCCTGCTCGGAATCGCCGGACCCACGGCCTGGGTTCTGCTCTCGGGCACTGCCGCCGGATTTCGAGCGCTGGGACAGGAACCCGGACAGCGCTGGCGCGCGTTGCGGCAGCTCGCGCACGCGTTTCCACTGTTACTGGCCTGCCTGGGGCTGGCGGCCTGGTTCGCCGCGCACACTTTCGCCAACCCCTACTACCTGCAGGAGGCTACCGATGTGGGCGGCGCGCACTTCATCAGCATCGCGCAACGCCCGCTGGCCGCCCTGGGGTTCTACCCCTACACCCTACTGACCAACGTCGCCGGGCCGATGATTGCCATCGCCGCGCTGATCGGGCTGGTGCTGCTCTTTGCCCGCCGTAGCCCGTCGCGCTGGTTGGCCGCGCTGTGGCTGATCGTGCCGATGCTGCTGCTGAGCCTGATCGGCAAGAAGGAGCAGCCCTATCTGGTGGCCGCCCTGCCCGGCGCGTTACTGGCCGCGGCCGCGTGGTCCGCGCTGGCAACTCAGCGCTCGCGTGCCTCCATCGGCGCGGGGCTGGTGCTGCTCAGCGCGGGTTGGATCGTGCTCACTTCGATTACCCCGGCCCAATACAACGCGCTCAACGCCGCGGGACAGCGGATGTTCGGCAGCGGGATTATCAAGTTCGTCACGCCCCCGGCCGCGCATCCGAGCCTGGTGCAGCTCGAGGCCGACTGCGCACAAATCGCCGCGTCCGCCGACCGGCTCTACCCCGATGGAGCGCGAGTCTACGTGCTGGCCGACGACATCCGCCTCAACCAGCCCTCGCGCTTTTTCCTGCAAAGCAGGTTGCCCGACGGCGGCGTGTACAACCTGGGCTCGTCCCAGCGCGCCCGGCTGCCGCGCGGAGGCGAACTGCTGGCGCTGATCGCCACGCAAGGACCAATGGTCGCCGGCGACTACGCGCCTTACACGGCGATGATCGACAACGCGCCGTTCGAACCGATTCCCGACCACGCCTGGCTCGAGCTGCTGGCAACGCCGCTGCCGCTGATCCAATCCGGGGAACGCTACGTGCTGCTCGGCCCGCTACCCGGGGTCGCGCCATGAGACCGACGCAACTGCGGGCAGCCGCGCTTAGCAACCAGCGGCTGCGTGGGCTGGACCTGCGCGGGATGGACCTGCGCGATGCGAGTTTCGCGGACTGCGGCTTTGAGCGTTGTCGACTCGAGGGCCTGCGCAACGCGCGCTTTATCAACTGCACGCTGGAGCGCACCAGCCTTGAGCTGGGCCAGGGGCCGGGCTGCCAATGGTCGGATTGCCGCTTCGATCGCTGCGACATCGCGCTCTACGGCCGTGCGCCGCGCGTTGCGCATCGGACGCGGCTTTGTCTGCAACGCCGCGCGCGCGGACTGTCGTGCGCTGTGCTGAAATTGCTTCCGGCCGCGCTGCGCTTGCTGTGGCGGATGCTCAAATCGCTGTGGCTGCTGTCCACCGCTGCCGAGCCTCTGGGCCGCAGCAAGTCACGGCGGATTATCCGCAGCGTGCTCGGCGCGCTGGCCGTGGCCGCGTTGCTGACGCTCTCGTGGCTGATGCTGCAACCGGACCTGGAGAGCATGAGCATCGAGCAACTCAACCTTCGCGCAGCCAACCTCTCGGCCGCCAACCGGCCCGGCGCCGCGGCGCAGGTCTACGGCTACATCATTGAGCAACGCGCCGCGCCCGAACAGCGCCATCACTTCAGCCTGCTGCAAGCCGGCAGCTTGGTGGAGGCGGGCCGAATCGAAGAGGCGATCGAGGTCTACCAACGGCTGATCGACCAGGGAGCCACGCCCGAGATCTACCTTAATCTGGGTACCTTGATCGAGACTTCGCGCGGAGCGCAGCAGGCGCGCGAGTTTTACGGCGAGAGTCTTAAACGAACCGTTGACCCGGGGCTGCGCTCGGCCCTGGAGGGCCAGCTGCGGCGACTGGGCGGCTTGGCAACGGAATGACCGTGGAGGGCCGCGCCGTTGCATCGGGCCTGTTCGGATCGGCGCTGGTCGCACTGACGCTGCTGGCGATGCTGCTGCTCAACGGGTTGTGGTCCCAGCCGCTTTCGCACCCGCGCGAGTTCTATTCCCACGATAATTACGCTGCGGGCCTGCGCGCGGCCGACGCGCTCAACGCCCGGCCCGACGGTCGGCTCGAGCAGCATCCGTTCCACTGGCTTGCGGCTCCTGCCGTGCGTGTTCTGGGACGCGACTTTCGCGCGCTGGGCGCGGTGAGCGCAGCCTGGTACGTGCTTTTGACGATCGCCGCCGGACTGTTGGGACGCATCGTGCTCGGCCGCGGCCGAGGTTGGATCGTCGCGCTGCTGATTGCCGTGGCCCCCGGGGTCGTGGGCCTGAGCCGGGTCTACGACACCTACGGTGCGCTGCTGTGCTGCCAGATGCTGTGCGCGGCCCTGGCGATCATCGCCTGCCGCCGCGGATCCGTCCTGGCGGCCCTGAGCGCGAGTGCCGTGCTCTATGCGGGCATGCGACTACAGCTCGAGCCGACCAACGCCGTAATGCTGCTGATCGGCTGCGCCGGGACCATGGCGCTGAGCGGGTGGGAATCGATCAAGGGGCGCGAGGCAGAGACGAGCATGCGACGCGTTGCACGCTACGTCTGCGCCGCGCTGCTGACGTTGGTTGCCCTGGGCGGACTGGCCTGGGCCGCCAGTCGCGTGTTGGGTAGTTCCTACTACCTGGCGCAGATTGCATCGCACGCGGACGAGGGCGGCAGTGCCCTGCAACGAGTGCTGCGTTTCCCGCTGTACTACCCGCTGCTGCTCACGCTGAACCTGGCCGGTCCGCTGTGCGTGCCCGCGGCGCTGCTGGGCCTGGTGCTGCTGCTTCGCTCCAAGCACGCGGGCCGTTGGCAGGCGCTGGTGCTGTTGGCCGCGCCGCTGCTGGCGCTGAGCCTGATCACTAAAAAGCAGGAGAACTACGCCGTGGTGCTGCTGCCCGGCCTGGCCCTGGCCGGAGCCGCGCTGATCGCCCGGCTGCGCTCGCCGTGGCGCGGGCCGACCCTGGCCCTGATTGCCGGACTCAGCGCAGTCTGGATCGTCTGGGGCTCGGCCGCGCGCGGCCAAAATAATCTATGCGGCACCCTGGTTGGACCGATGTTCGATCAGACCTGCTGGAGCGTGTGCGTACCGGCCCAGGACTACCCCGAGGTCGCCTTGCTGCGCCTGGACGTGCGGACCGCGGCGCGCAAGATCGAGAACATGCCCGGGCCGCTGGGAGCGGTCTATCTGCTGACCGACAATACTCTGCTGGCGCGGCCGGCCGAGTTCATGCTGCTGTGCGAGCTGCCGGGCTATCCGGTGCACAATCTGTGGACCGCCGGGCGCTTCAAGCTGCCCGGCGAGCGCGACCTGATCGCCTGTTTCGAGGCCGAGCCCTTCGCAGCCGATGCCGGGCCCGCGTTCTACCGCGGACACTTCCAGCGCAACCCGTCGATCCCGCAGACCGACGAGTACTGGGAGAATTTGATCGGATCGGGAGTCTTAAAAACCGCGGATCGCGGCGAACGTTTCCTGCTGTTGCGCAGGTAGGAATCCCGTGGGCAGCTGCGTGGCGGGCATCACCTGGATCCGCACTTTCACAACGCCGGCCCGAATCATGTTCAAATCCTGGGCCGCGGTGTAGGACAGATCGATGATCCGTCCGCGCACGAACGGCCCGCGATCGTTGATCCTGACCGCCACCACCTTGTGATTCTCCAGGTTCTCGACCTGCACCAGGGTGCCGAACGGCAGTTGCTTATGCGCGGCGGTGTAGTCGTACATGTTGTAGATCTCACCCGAGGCGGTGCGCTTGCCGTGAAACCCCGGGCCGTACCACGAGGCGTAGCCGGTCTCGCTATACCCGTAGGGCCCGTCAACGGGCTTGGGCGCGCATCCCGCAACCAGTGCCGACAGCATCAGCGCAAGCAGAAGCGCACCCACCGCGCGGTGGGTGGTCGCTCGATCCATCATTCCTCACCGGCAAGGGTCCTTGCCCTGCCTTCTGCTACCGCCGGGGGCGCTGGCGGTATTTAGCCTGGGTTGTTCATGAGGGTTCTGCTACGGCGCACAATCTGCTCGCAATAACTGTGTCATCCTCGCCGATTCGTCCTCGACGTACCACAGCGGGTACGCCTGCGGAGTCTCGACTCGGCTTCCTTGTTTTTGCGGCACCTTGCACGCCTCGTTACGAACCCCCCACGAACAATCCAGGCAAACCCGGATCATTCAGTAGAACAATCCAGACCAAAAATTCTGGCAGGTCGGATGGTAAAGTCAACCCCGGTCAGGGCCAGTGACATCTATCACAGTAAAACTAAATAGCAATTCGCCTTAGCCGATGGCGCAGTCCGCGGGGTCGCCGCGCAGCTTGTCCACGGCGTGCGCCAATGCCGGCAGCACGACCTCGAGATTTTCGATCGCCGCCTTGCGGCTTCCCGGCAGGTTGATGATCAGGGTCTGCCCGCGCACGCCGCTGACCGAGCGGCTGAGCATCGCGTGGGGCGTGATGCGCAGGCTGGCCGCGCGCATCGCCTCGGCAAACCCCGGCACCGCGCGCTGGATCACGCGTAGCGTGGCCTCGGGTGTGACGTCGCGCGGCGAGAGACCGGTGCCGCCACAGGTCAGGATCAGACCCATGCGCCCCGAATCGCACCAATCGATCAACGTTTGCTCGATTTGCTGCGCCTCGTCGGGGATCATTGTGTAGTCCAGACGCTGATGCCCGGCGTCGCGCATGATCTGAGTGATCGCCGCACCCGCCGTATCCTCGCGTTGGCCGACGGCCCCTTTATCGGAGAGTGTGATCAGTCCCCAGTCGATGGCCATGCTCACTCCTCCTCGACGCGCACCGCGTCGCCCGGGCCGATGCGTCCGCCGCTGAGCACGCGGGCAAAGGCCGCCTCGCGCGGCATCAGCCCGTTGCCCTTGAGTTCAAACGGCGATGGATGCTCGCGCAGGTCTTTGCCGATCTGGGTGATCTCGACCAGCGCCTCGCCGATTCGCAGCCGCGTGCCCGGCGGCAGGATGTGCAGCTCCAGGCCGCTGATGTCGAGGTTCTCGGCAAACTCACCGTAGGCCGCGGATTCGCCCGGCGGCAGCGCGGTCTGGGCGTGCTCCCAATTGAGCAGACTCAGTTGGCGGTGCCAGTCCCCGGCATGGCCGTCGCCCGCAATCCCGAGGTCGACCTGCAGCAGCGCTGCGCCGCAGGGCTGTTTGACGCTGCCGCGTTCAGGACTGACGTTGATCGACAGCAGCTCGCCGACTGCCGGCACTACAGCAGCTCCAGCGTGTCGCCGACCTTGATCGTGCCGCTGGTGAGCACCTTGACGAAGATCCCCTCGCGCGGCATCACGCAGTCGCCGGCCTGCTCGTAGATCGCGCAACGCGCGTGGCAGACCTTGCCGATCTGGGTCAGCTCGAGCAGCGCCGGGCCCAGCCGCAGGCGCGTGCCCAGCGGCAGGGTGTGCAGCTCAAAACCATCGACGGTCAGGTTCTCGGCGAAGTCTCCGGGCCCGACGTCGAGCCCGGCGGCGAGCATCTTGTCGATGCTGCGCTGAGCCAGCAGGCTGACCTGGCGGTGCCAGTCCCCGGCGTGGGCGTCGCCCTCCAAGCCGTGGTCCGCGATCAGCTCGGCGCTTTGGACCGGCTTTTTGGTCACGCCCTTTTCGCTGCTAAGGTTGATCGATATCAGCTTGCCGGACAAAGTGCCCACTGCGTCCTCCGGATTTCTCGACAAGCTCGATCGGCCCGATACTCATCGAGCGATCGACGGCCTTGACCATGTCGTAGATCGTCAGGCCGACCACTGCGCAGGCGGTCAGCGCCTCCATCTCGACCCCCGTGGGGCCCGAGCAGCGCACCTCGGTCGTGAAGCCGACCCGCGGCGGATCTTCGGCGGTTTCAAACTCAACCTTTATCGAGCTCAACGCCAGCGGATGGCACAGCGGGATCAGCTCGGATGTGCGCTTGGCCGCCATAATTCCGGCCAGCCGCGCCGTGCCCAACACGTCGCCCTTGCCCGCCTTGCTGCTGCGGATCAGCTCGAGGGTCTCGGGCCGCATCCGTACCTGACCGCGGGCTCTGGCAATGCGTAGCGTCTCGGGCTTGTCCGAGACGTCGACCATTTGTGCGGCCCCGTTCTCGTCGAAGTGGCTCAGACTCACCTCATCCTCCGATCTGCGACATCGCCTCGTGATTGAAGCTTTTCATTCTGCTTCGCGGCTTGGCCGCGATCGCCTGATCCAGGGCAGCGAGCACCGCGGCGTCGTCGCCGTCGCGCAGCTGTTGTAAAACCTGCACGCCGCTTTGCTTGGGCTGGAACAGGCAGGCGCGCAGTGTGCCGTCGCACGACAGCCGCAGCCGATTACAGGTCGCGCAGGCGTGCCCCTCGCGCTCCTCGATAAATCCCACGCTGCCGACCAACCCCGGCATGCGTACGTAACGCGCCGGTCCCGCGCCCATCGGACCGCCATCAGCGTCGGTCGGCGCGATCTCCTCAAGCTTGGCCGCGATCTCGTCCACCGAGACGAAGTCCGGCGGGGCCTCGATGCCGCTGAAGTTCATGCGCTCGATAAAGCGCACGTGCACCGGCAGCCGCGCGGCGAGCTCCACAAACGGCGCGGGGTCGTCGTTGAATCCACGCATCAGCACAACGTTGATCTTCACCGGATCGAGCCCTACGTCCAGCGCGCTTTGGATCCCCGTGAGCACCGCGTCCAGTTCGCCGCAGCGGGTCAGGTAGCGAAACTTCTCCGGATCTAGGGAATCCAGGCTGACGTTGACCCGCCGCAGCCCGGCGTCCTTGAGCTGTGCGGCATATTGCGCCAACAGCGCGCCGTTGGTGGTCATCGCCAGATCCTCGAGATCGGGCAGCGCCGCCAACTCGCGTACCAGCCAGATGATGTTGCGCCTGACCAGCGGCTCGCCGCCGGTGATCCGCACACGGCGGATGCCGCGCTCAAGGGAGAGCCTGACAAAGCGCACCATTTGTTCCAGCCGCAGCACCTGGTCGTGCCTCAGTTGCGGCACACCCTCGGCGGGCATGCAGTAGCGGCAGCGCATGTTGCACTTGTCGGTCACCGACAGGCGCAGCGTATCGACGTAACGCGGTCTGGTCGATTCGCTCACAGCAGCAGCGCCTCCAGCTCGTGCTCGGGCGTCACCAGCGCGGGCTCGACCGGCGTCAGCGCCAGAGCGTTGGCGCGCACCAGCGGCCGCAGCAATGCCGAACCCTGCGAGCCGCTGGGCCTGAGCGTCCAGGGCCCGACACCGTCGGCCGGCGGCTGCGCGATCACCCTCGCGGCGTGCATCAATCCGGCGCGCTTTTTAAACGGCTCGACAAAATGTGCGGCAACGCGGCGGCGCTGCGGTCGCGGATGGCGCATGAAGCTGCGCAACAGGTGTCGTACGTGCAGCTCAAAGCAGACCATGGTCGAGGCCGGGTTGCCCGGCAATCCGAAAAACAACGTTCCATCGCGACGGGCGCAGGTCAGCGGAGCGCCCGGACGCTGTGCGACCCAGGCGAACAGCGGCTCGAACCCGGCGCTCTGGAGCACGTCGGCCACGAAGTCGTAGTCACCCATACTCACTCCGCCGGTGCTCAGCACGAAGTCCGCGGACTCGGCGGCGCGCTCCAGCGCAGCGAGCAGTACGGCCGGGTCGTCGACCACCGCTCCGCCGTAGTCCGGAACGCCGCCGGCGTCGATCACCTGAGCGCGCAGGCTGGTAGCGTTGGAATTGCGGATCTTGCCCGGCGGCAGCTCCTCGCCCGGATCGACCAGCTCGTCGCCGGTGATCAGCAGCGCCACCCGCGGGCGGTCCCAGACCTGCGCGCGGGCCAGGCCCGCCGAGGCCAGCGAGCCCAGCTCCGCCGGTCCCAGCAAATCGCCCTGGGCCGCGACCAGCGCGCCGGGCTCGACGTCCTCGCCCGCGTAGCGCACGTGCAGGCGCTCGCTCACCGGCTGGAAGATTCGCACCCGCGACTGCCCACCGTCGGTGATCTCGATCATGGCCACCGCGTCAGCCCCGTCGGGCATCGGTGCGCCGGTCATGATGCGTAGCGCGCGGCCCGCTCTCACGGCGAGCTGCGGCGCAGCGCCCGCGGCAAGCACGCCGTCGACCTCGAGCTCGACCGGGTTTTGGGGGGTAGCGCCCAGCGTGTCCGCCGCGCGCACCGCGAAGCCGTCCATCGCCGAGTTGTCCCAGGGCGGCACGCGTTCGAGCGAAAGGTAGTCGCGCGCCGCGACCAGGTTCAGCGCCTCGATCAGCGGCAGCTCGACGCTGCGCGACGCTGGTAGATTGTCGCCGGCGATCTCGAGCGCGCGCGCGAAGCTGATCATCTGTTGCTTTTTATCCCTGTTGACCGGCAATCGACGCCTCCGTACGCTGGCAATGAAACGGGCCGAGTCCCTAATTACAGGAAACGGCCCGGTCTCGTCTGTCAGTTTGTTCTATTCGCGAAATCCGCGCCTACTCGAAGTCCTCGTCGTCGTCGAAATCTTCGTCGAAGTCCTCGTCGAATTCCTCCTCGGTTCCGCCGCCGACCACGCGCGTGCCCTCGTAGCCGCCGGTGGCGTACATCGTCTCGGCCAAGCGGTGGCTGGCGCGGTTGACTTCGTCGATAGCCGCACGGATCGCACGCATGTCCTCGCCACGCAACGCCTCGCGCAGCTCGTAGATCGCGTTCTCGATCGCGTCCATCTCGGCGTCGGACAGCCGGTCGGAATATTCGCGCAGGCTCTTCTCTGCGGTGTAGATCAGGCCCTCGGCGTTGTTCTTGAGTTCGGCTGTCTCGCGGCGCTTCATATCGTTGTCGCGATGCGATTCGGCCTGGCCGACCATCTTGTCGATCTCGACATCAGCCAAACCGGTGGCGCCGGTGATCTGGATCGCCTGCTTTTTGCCGGTCCCCAAATCTTTGGCCGAGACGTGCACGATGCCGTTGGCGTCGATATCGAAGGTGACCTCGACCTGCGGCACTCCGCGCGGGGCCGGCGGAATGCCGACCAACTCGAAGCGGCCCAGAGTTTTATTGTCCGAGGCCATCTCGCGCTCGCCCTGGAGCACGTGGACCGTAACCGCCGGTTGGTTGTCGGCGGCCGTGGAGAAGACCTGGCTCTTGCGAGTCGGGATCGTGGTGTTCTTTTCGATAATCCGGGTGAACACGCCGCCGAGGGTTTCGATGCCCAGGCTCAGCGGTGTGATGTCGAGCAGCAGCACGTCCTTGACGTCGCCGCGCAGCACCGCTCCCTGAATCGCGGCGCCGACCGCCACGACCTCGTCGGGGTTGATGCCCGAGTACGGATCCTTGTTGAATATCTCGCGGACTTTCTCCTGCACTCGCGGCATCCGGGTCTGGCCGCCGACGAGCACGATGCGCGAGATCTTTTCGGGCTGGAGGTTGGCGTCGGTCAACGCGGTGCGGCACGGATGGGTCAGCCGCTCGATCAGGTCGTTCACCAGCTCTTCGAGCTTGGAGCGCGTGAGCTTGAGATTCAGGTGCTTGGGACCCGAGGCGTCGGCGGTGATGAACGGCAGGTTGACGTCGGTCTCCACCAGGCTCGACAGCTCGTGCTTGGCGCGCTCGGATGCCTCTTTGAGGCGCTGCATCGCCATCTTGTCGCGCTGCAGATCGATGCCGTGGTCGCGTTTGAACTCCTCGACCAGGTGCTCGATGATCCGGCGGTCGAAATCCTCGCCGCCGAGGAAGGTGTCGCCGTTGGTGGAGCGCACCTCGAACACACCGTCGCCGATCTCGAGAATCGAGATGTCGAACGTGCCGCCGCCCAGGTCGAACACCGCGATCAGCTCGTTCTCTTTCTTGTCCAGCCCGTAGGCCAGCGAGGCGGCGGTCGGCTCGTTGATGATCCGCTGCACGTTGAGCCCGGCGATCGCGCCGGCGTCCTTGGTCGCCTGGCGCTGGGCGTCGTCGAAGTAGGCCGGCACGGTGATCACCGCGTCGGTCACTTCCTCGCCCAGATAGTCCTCGGCGGTCTGCTTCATCTTCTCCAGGATCATCGCCGAGATCTGCGGCGGCGAGTAGGCTTTGCCCAACACCTCTACCCAGGCGTCGCCGTTGTCGGCGCACACGATGCGGTAGGGCACCATCTCGATGGTCTTGCGCACCTCGTCGGTGTCGAACTTGCGACCCATCAGACGCTTAATCGCGTAGATCGTGTTCTCCGGATTGGTCACTGCCTGCCGCTTGGCGATCTGGCCTACCGGCCGTTCCTCGCTGTCGGTGAAGGCAACCATTGAGGGAGTCGTACGCGATCCCTCGGCATTGGCGATCACGATCGGCTCGCCAGCCTCCATCAGTGCTACGCAGGAGTTTGTCGTACCAAGGTCAATTCCGATGATCTTATTCATCAGAAAGGCCCCCCTTCATTGTGCATTGCGCAAAGTTTAACCTTTTTCTATATCATTAGAAACCCTGGCGGACGGCTCCGGTGAACCGCTCTGGTCCTCTTCCCCCTGATCCGTCTCGTCGGGTTGTGTTTGTTTGGCCTCTGCCTTCGAGTTGATCCTGGATGGCGCCGACGTCGCTCCCGGCGCCCGCGCGACCACCACCTGTGAGGGTCGCAGCAACCGGCCGTGCAGCAGAAAGCCGCGCTGGTATTCGCTGATCACCGTGCCCGGCTCGGCCTCGACATCCTCGATCATTACCATTGCCTCATGCTTGGACGGGTCGAACATCTCCCCCTGAGAGCTGAGCGATTCGAGCCCGAAGTTGCCAAGCATGCCCTTCAATTGATTGAGAATCAACTCTACGCCGTCCTGCAGCGCCTGCTTTTCCTGCTGGTCCTTGGCATGGGCAAAGGCCAGCTCGAAGTTATCGAGGATCGGCAGCAATTGCCGCATCAGTTCCTCGTTGTAAAAGCGTTTGGCCTCCTCGCGTTCGCGAACCATCCGCTTGCGGTAGTTCTCGAACTCGGCCTGTACGCGCAGTAGGCGCTCGGTGATTTCCTTGATTTTCTCGTCGCGCTCGTCTTGATCTTCCTCAGCGGGTTGTTGGGCCTGTTCGACCACCGGCTCCTTGGGCTTGGCGGCTGCGGCTGCTCGCTGCGGCTCCGGCTTGGGTTTGGGCGGCGCGGGTTTGGTCTCGCCGACCAGCTCCTCGGTCACGTCGACCTCGAGCCCTTCGCGGTCGCGGCTGAGTTGATCCGTCAGCTCGGCCATCAGCCGGTTGAAGTCGTCGAGCCCGTCGTCTTTGGCTCCCGCGGTTGGTTTCTTATCCGCCGCCTGGCCCGCTGCGGGGCGCGCCTCGTTCGACAGCTGGCTGGGTTTGGTTGCGCTCTGTTCTTTCTTGGCCTGGCCCTCAAGCTTCTCGATAGCCTTCAGGGCTTCCACGAAAGCCCCTGAAGGAATATCGCTCACGACCTTTTGGTCGTCGTCATTTTTATGATTTTCAGCCATTACTCCAGGTCCCTAAGCGCGGCAAAGTCATGGTATTAAATAGGGTGCGCCGGTTACTGTCAATAGGTAAAAAGCTCATTTCAGGGCCACAGGCGCACTGCCAGCTCATCGGCCAACGACATCCCGCGCGATGTAGGCACAAGTCGACCGGGCCGGTTGACAAGCAATCCTTCGTCACACAATCCCTTGATCAGCCCTGCGCATCTGCCCATCAGTTCATCCCCCATTGCCGCCAGTTGCGCCAACTCGATCCCTTGGGAATTGCGTAGTCCCAACAGGATCAGCTCGCGTACCGCCAGTTCGTCGGACAATTGCTCGACCGAAAATATCGGCCTGCATCCGCCACGCACCGCGGAAGCATAGCGCTCGATATCCTCCGTGTTGGTGCTGCGTTGCCGGTTCGCAAACGATACTGCCGCCGCTCCCAGACCTACTATCTCTGCGCGACGCCAGACATGTTTGTGATGAACGCACGAAGCCGTATCGACCGCCCAGTTGCTTACTTCATATCTTATCATGTTCCAGTCCGTCAATTCACCTTGGATTGCCGCATAAAATTCCTCGACCTGGTCCGCGGTGGGAAGCTCTAGCCGTCCGGCGGCCTGATCCCGGCCCAATGGCGTATTGGGCTCCAGGGTCAGGACATAGATCGAGACGTGACGCGCTCCGGCCTCGAGACAGGCACGCAGATCGTTGATAAGCTGAGAGATTTCCTGGCCGGGCACCGCACAGATCAGGTCGGCGCCTACTGTCTTGAATCCGGCCTTGACCGCGTTTTCCAGGGTGATCCGAGCTTGTTGTGCGTCGTGAGATCGGCCCAGCAGTCGTAGGGTCTGTGGTTGGAGCGACTGCACGCCCACACTGATGCGCGTCACACCGCAATCCGCGAGCAGCGCGAACAGCTCGGGGGAGGCTGATTCGGGGTTGACTTCCACGCTGAGCTCGCCCGACGTCGGCTCGCCCAATGCCCCAGAGATGCCGCGGATCATCCGCGCCAGCTGAGCCGGAGGCAGCAGGCTCGGGGTGCCGCCGCCCACATATCCGGCCAGGGGCGGACCGTCGACCTGGTCGCGCCGCAGATCCAGCTCGGCCAAAACCAAGTCGACGTACTGCTCCAGCTGCGTGCCGCGCGGCGCGCTTGAGGCGAAATCGCAGTACGCGCACTTCCGTCGACAAAACGGGACGTGTGCGTACCAAACGTAGTCCGGATTATTCATCTGATCCATCGAACGTTAATCATCGCACGCCGTGGGCTTCGGGGCTAGGGTCCTTGACAGCCTGCGGCGTTTATGCTTCATTAAGTGCCCTTTTTGCGAAGGAGTAACTAACCGAGCGGGCATCATAAGCCCCGGGTGGAAATACAATGAAGAGAACATTTCAACCAAGCAACATTAAAAAACTGAGAACTCACGGATTCCTCGCAAGGATGGCCACGCGCGGCGGACGCAAGGTGCTCAACCGCCGGCGAGCCAAGGGCCGCAAGCGCCTCGCCGTCAGCATCCCGAGCAAATAGAGGCGCCGGAGATGGTCGGCCAAGGGTTGGGCCGACGGGAATGCGTTTGCAAATCCTTCGAATACCGCCAAGCTGACGACGAGGGAACGCGCTACCGCTCGGATCGGTTATTCCTAATCGTCCGCCCCAACAGCCTTGACCTCCGCAGACTGGGCTTGGTCGTAAGCCGCAGAGTGGGGAACGCCGTAGAGCGTAATAAGGTCAAGCGATGGATCCGCGAGACATTTCGCAACGACAAGCAACGCTTCCCGGATCATTGCGATCTGGTGGTGATAGTGCGCGGCGGCTGGTCCTTTCAGGGATTCGCCGACCTGCGCGACGAGCTGTTGTCAATGGCGCGCGGGGGCAAGATTTTGGCCAAACGCGCCGGACGCCCGCGGAGACGCCGATGATCAAACGCCTGTTGGCCACGCCGATCAAGCTCTACAAGCTGTGCGTCTCGCCCTACCTGGGAAACAACTGCCGCTATCTGCCCACCTGCTCGGAATACGCCCTGGAGGCGCTCGAGCTTCACCCGGCCCACACAGCGCTGTGGCTGGCCGTTAAACGGCTGACCCGCTGCCACCCGTGGGGGGGCCACGGATACGACCCCGTGCCCAAGCCATAGAGGATTAAATGAGCAGCCCCGTCAGATCGACAATAACGCTGATCGCCCTGATTGGGCTGTGCTGGAGCCTGGCCCTTGCCGCGCCGTGCCTGGCCCGGGCTCAGGAACCGCTCGAGCAGCCCGCGGCCGCACAGGGCGAGCCCTTGGCGCAGCCCGACGATCAGGTCGATGTTCAGGCCGCATCCGTTCCCGGCGCCGCGATGCTCAGCGCCGGCAGCGGCCTGGAGCAGGACCTCGACGTCACGCTGAGCCTGGACGATCGGATGCAGATCGTCTTCACCCGCCGCGGCGCGCGGATCAAGAGCCTGGAGCTGATCGAGCCCGACCCCTCGGGCAAGGCGAATTTCCGCTATCGCAAGACCCTGGCTCCCGACTCCGACCCCTGGCAGATGGTCGACTTCGCTCCGGACGAGTACAACCACGGCGAGTCGTACTACCCGCTGTCGACCGGCATGATGTATTCGCTGGACAACTCCCAGAGCTACTACGACGACGCCGAGGACGATCTGGTCTACCGCAAGGCCGAGCAGGCCGGCAACTCGGTGACCTTCGTCGCGCAGACCGCCGATGGCCTGGTGATCACCAAGCGCTTCACCATCAGCCCCGAGGTCTACTCGATCGAGCTTGAGCTGACGATCGAGAACAACTCGGAGGTGAAGATCGAGGGCCGACCCTACATCAACCTCTACTCGATCTACCGGCCGAGCAAGCGCAGCTTCATGGGCCCGCCGCCCAAACAGGTCAACCTGGTTAGCTACAACGGCTCCGAGCGTGAGTCCGATGCGCTCTCGCCTAAAAAACAGATCGGCGAGCTGGTGCCCGGCACGCTGTGGGTCGCCTTTGTCTCCAACTACTGGATGACCGGCCTGGCCCACACCTCGGATACCGCAACGCAGTACCAGTCGGGCTTCCTCAACGAAGAGGTGGTGATCGCCCGCACGCTGGTCAATACCCAGACCATCGAGCCCGGACAGAGCCGCCGCCTGATCTTCACCTGCTACAGCGGTCCGATGATCAAGGAGCTGCTGGTCGAGGCGGGCAGCGACTTCAACAAGGCGCTGTACTTCGGCTGGTTCACGCCCATCGCCCTGGGCATGCTGTGGATCCTCAAGCTGTTCTACGGCGCCTTTGGCAACTGGGGCGTGGCGATCATTCTGGTGACGGTGATCATCCGGCTGGGAATGTTCCCGCTGACCCACAAGAGCCAACAGTCGATGCGCCACATGGGCAAGCTACAGCCGCTGATCAAGCAGCTGCGCGAGAAGTATAAGGACGACAAGGAGGCGCTCAACCGCGAGATGATGGCGTTGTACAAGACGCACAAGATCAATCCCGCGGGCGGCTGTCTGCCGCTGCTGATCCAGTTCCCGATCTTCATCGCCTTCTATCGCATGCTCTATATGGCGATCGAGCTGCGGCACGCGCCGTTCCTCTGGTGGATCACCGATCTCTCGGCGCCCGACGTGGCGTTCCAAATGCCCGGCCTGGGTTGGGGCGTACCGATTCTGCCGTTTTTCATGGGCGCCTCGATGTACGCCACCCAAAAACTGACCCCGACTAATCCCGACCCGACGCAACAGAAGATCATGCAGCTGATGCCGCTGTTCTTCATGTTCATCTTCATCTCGTTCCCCAGCGGCCTGGTGTTGTACTGGCTGGTAAGCAACATCCTGGGCATCGGCCAGCAGCTGCTGACCAACAAGCTGATCAAGGACGAGCCGCTGGAGCTGCCTCCCTCGCAGCAGCAGCAGAACGCGGGTCATAAAAGTAAATCGGAGAATTGATCGATGAAAGTAATAGAAAAAGAAGGACGCACGGTCGACGAGGCAGTGGAAACCGCGGCCGCTGAGCTGGGCGTTCCCAAAACCAAGCTGGCGATCGAAATCGTCGACGTGGGCACCGCGGGTTTCTTCGGCATGCTCGCTCGCAAAGCGCGGGTTCGCGTAACTCTCAAGGAAGCCAGCGACTCCGAGCGCGAGTCGCGCGAACGTGCCGCAAAAGTCGGCGCCGACGCCGAGGCGGCCAAGGACGCGGGTCGTGACGCGCGCAAGATCGAGCCGTTCTTTAAAAACGAGGGGCAAGACAAGCCCTGGATGCGCACTGCGGATAAAACCAAGCCCAAGTCCGGGGCCCAGGCGCAGCCGCAACAAAGGCCGCAGCAGGATAAGGGCCAGCGCGACGAAGGTCGTCCCAAGCCCTCCGAGGGCGGCGCACGGCGCGACGAGCGCGGAGGCGGCCAGCGGCGCGGCTCAGACTCGGGCCGCCAGCGCCCGGACGCAGAGCAACGGGGCGAGAAGCGCGAACACCGGCGCGGACGACGCGGCGGCAAGGGACGCCGACCCGAGACCAGGCTGGTCGATCTCGAGCTGCCGCCGCTGTACCACGTCGAGGGCCAAGAGATCGAGCCGATCAAAGTGCTGGAGTTCATCGCGCGCTCGGTGGCGCCCGATGCCTCGATCACGCCGCGCGAGACCGAGGACCAACTGTGGCTCGACATCTCGGCCGGCGGACGCGGAATTTTCATCGGCCGCAAGGGGTCGACCCTCGAGGCATTGCAATTCATCCTCAACAAGATCGTGCGCAAGTCCGGCGGCTATCCCAAAAAGATCGTCGTCGACTCCGAGGGCTACCGCCGTCGGCGCAACGAACAGTTGAGCATCGAGGCGCAGAAACTCTCCGAGCGTGTGCTGCGCGGCCGCACCCCGCTGGAGACCGAGCCGCTCTCGGCATTCGACCGCCGCATCGTGCACCTCGCGCTACGCGAGGACTCGCAGGTCACGACCCGCTCCCTGGGCAGCGGCGAATTCAAGCGGGTGCAGATCCTGCTTGCCGACGACCCCGCGGCGCGCAAGGAGCCGATCGACGAGTTCGCCGACGAGCTGGACGACGACGAACAGACGCGGACTCCGGCTGAGCAACAGCACGCAGGACCCGCGGACGAGCAGCCCGCAGATGCACAGCCCGAAGACGCGCAGCCCGAGGACGCGCAGCCCGAAGACGCGCAGCCCGAAGACGCGCAGCCCGAGGACGCGCAGCCCGAAGACGCGCAGCCCGAGGACGCGCAGCCCGAAGACGCGCAGCCCGAGGACGCGCAGCCTGAAGATGCGCAGCCTGAAGACGATCAGCCGGAGGACTCGCAGCCGGAGGACGAGGATGGGAAGGACGGGTAAGGACTATCGCCAGTCCTCCGATCCGCTGTTCGGCCTGGCGATCCTCAAGCTGACCGGCGAGATCAAGGGCCGCAAAGCCGAGGGCTACGACGCAGTGCTGCAAATGTCGATGGCCGAACTCGGCGTCACCTCGGCCGAGCTCAAGAACTACATCAAGCGCAACCGCGCACTGCTGGAACAGACGATCCGCGAAGAAGGTTTGATCGAACGCCAATGAACGGACCGGGCTCCGGATGTACGACGTCGACGACACCATCGTAGCGCTGAGCACGCCGCCCGGACCATCGGGCATCGGCGTGGTGCGCCTCTCCGGACCGGCCGCATCCTCCATCGCACGAGTGATTTTCCGACCGCGCAGCGGCGAACTGATTGCCGATCGGCGGATGCGCCTGGGCCGCGTAGTGGACCCCAACAGCGGCGAGACCATCGACGAGGCGCTGGCCGTGCTGTTCAACGCACCGCAGAGCTACACCTGCCAGGACGTAGCCGAGATTCACTGCCACGGCGGTCCCGCGGTGCTCGCCGGAGTGCTCGAGCTGGCCCGCAGACACGGCGCGCGACAGGCCGAGCCCGGCGAATTCACCATGCGCGCCTTCATCAACGGACGCCTCGACCTGGCCCAGGCCGAGGCCGTGGCCGCGCTGATCGAGGCTCAGACCGCGGGCGGCGCACGCCAGGCCGCACGGCAGCTCGGCGGAGCACTCTCCGAGGAAGTGGCGCGAATGCGCGACGCGCTGGTCGGACGACTGGCCCAGCTCGAGGCGGCCATCGACTTTCCCGAGGACGAGTTGCCGCTGCTGGACACGCAGGCGGCGGTGGACGAGCTGGAACGCGTGCGCGTGCGTTGCGACGAACTGGCGCGCACCTTCCCTGCGGGCAGACTGCTGACCCACGGCGCGCGGGTAGCTATCGTCGGCCGTCCCAACGTGGGTAAGTCCAGCCTGTTCAACGCGCTGTTGCGCCGAGAGCGGGCCCTGGTCCACGAGTCGCCGGGCACCACCCGCGACGTGGTCGAGGACCGGCTTTTGTTTGATGGCATCCCGGCGACGCTGTGCGACACCGCAGGCCTGCGCAGCGACGAGCAGTGCAGCGACCCAGTGGAACGCGCGGGCATCGAGCGCACTCGCGGCAACCTCGAGCAGGCCGATGTGGTGCTGGCGGTGTTCGACCTGACACAACAAATTGAACGCGACGATCTCGATCTCTGGCGCTCATTGGTCGATCGCCCGGCCCTGGCCGTGCTGAACAAGGTCGACATCGCGAACCAAGATGCGGCGCAACAGTGGCGTTCCGAGGTTGACGCGCCGCTCGCCAAGGCGACCTCGGCCAAGACCGGCCTGGGCGTGGACGAGCTGGCGCATGCGCTGGGGGAGCTGATCTGCGAGGCCGCGGACGTGGGAACGGCGGACGCGATCGTGATCAGCGCGCGCCACGCCGATCTGGTGCGCGAGGCCCAGAGCGCGCTGATCGCGGCCATCGAAGCGTTGTCCCAAGACCTGGCGCCGGAGTTCGCGGCGTTCGAGTTGCGCCGGGCAGTGCGCTGCCTGGGCTCGATCATCGGCAGGGCCGACTCCCCGGACGGCGCGGAGCAGCTCGAGCGCGAGGTGATCGAGCGCATCTTCTCCACCTTCTGCATCGGCAAGTAGCAAGCCCAAATTATTTACGCGGCGCGCCGATCGGTTACAATGCGCCCATGCTTCGCGCGCTGGTAACCATCTGCTGCCTCACGGCGCTGAGCGCCTGGTGCGGGTGCTGCGCCCAGACCGAGCCGACCTGGCCCGCGACCATCGAGCTGCACGCGCAGATCCATGCCGACCCCACGGGCCGAGTCACGGTCAGCGGCCAGAGCAATTTGCCCGAGGGCACGACCTTGCAGATCGTTATCCGCGGCGGCGAGGACCTGGGCTGCAATGTCGCCCAGGGGCTGCAAGCGCAGGTGCTCAACGGTCGCTACCTTGTGCCCACGACCCTGGATTTGCCGCTGGACTATCGGGCGCTGGTCAGCCTGACGCCGGGTCCGAACCCGCAGTGGGCCGCGCACTTCGACCAACAACTTTGCGACAGCGCTCCGGCCGAACACCTCGCCTGCCTCAAAGGGCCCGAGGGCGCATTTCGGCTCAACCTCGAGGCTCGCGGCAGGCTGGGCAGCGAGCAGGCGGCCGCGACCCTGGCGCGCGAGCACCTCGATCGCCTGAAGAAAAAACTGCGGGCCCTCGACTACGAGGCCGAGGCCCTGGATCAAGCGCTGAGCCCCGGCGACCCGACCGCAATGCTCTCGGGTCTGGCCGCGCGACTGCGGCTGCGAGCCGACAAGGAGCGCTCCCTGGGCCTGGCCGGTCCCGAGCGCGACCTGCTCTATCCCCAGGCCGACCAGCAGCTGATCGAGGCCTGGCAGGCTTTGGAGCTGATGACCGCCCTGCGCGTGGCGCTCTGCGCCGGGGACGCGGACGAGATCGGACGGCTTAAAGGGGCTGACCAGGGATTCCAGCGCCGCCGCGAACAGGCGGCCGCGACCATCGAACAGATCCGAACCGCAATCCAGGAGGCCCCGGCATCGGAGCCAAAGAAGTGAGCGCCCGCGGATTCGACAACGCGCCGGCGCGCGTTGCCTCGGCCGGACTGCTGATCGGCAGCCTGATCGGCGTGGGACGCGGCCTGCTGCGCTCAGCGCGCAACGACTACTTTAACCAGGGGCTGATCCACAACGCCCTGGCCGAGGTGCTGACCAACTGGGCGCGAATCGGCATCTACGCCCTGATCGCCTCGCTGCTGCTCGGGCTGTGCTACGTGGTCGCGCGGCTGATCGCGCGCAAACACGCGGGCGCTGCGGCCTTGGCCGTGTGCGGCGCGCTGCTTTGCTGGGGGCTGCTGCTGGCGCTGGTCGACGGGATTTTACGCGAGGCCACGCCCGGGTCGCTTTCGATGCTGAGCACGATCTACTTCAGCAAACTCGAAACCGCGACGCTGGGGGTTCAGCTTGGCCAGGCGTTTGCCTGGTGCGCGGCGCTACTGCTGCCCACTGCGCTGATTGCCTTACTGTTGCGGCTGCTCGCGCGGCTGCTCCCCACCCCGCTGCAACTGTTCGACCGCGCCTGGGCCGCGCTGAGCAGATTCATCGCCGTGCTCAGCCCGCCGTACCTGGTGCTGGGCCTGCTGGCGTGCCTGATCGTGCTGCCCCAGCTCGCGTTGATGCTGCGCCCCGACCCTCAGCGCGTGTCGCACGCGCAGCCGCTGAACGTGGTGCTGATCAGCCTGGACACGGTGCGCGCCGACCACATGAGCCTCTACGGCTACGATCGGCCGACCACGCCGAACATCGACCGTCTGGCCCAAACCGCGCTGGTCTTCGACCAGGCGATCAGCCAGGCGCCCTGGACCCTGCCCAGTCACGCCACGCTGTTCACGGGCCTGTTTCCATCGGTGCACGGCGCGAACACCTACCATTCGCGGATCGTGCCCGAGCTGACGCTGCTGCCCGAGGTGTTCCGCGAATCCGGTTGGGCGACCATGGCCGTGACCAGCCACATCCTGCTCAGCGACAGCTTCGGCTTTGACCAGGGCTGGGACATCTTTCACTTTTTGGGCGAGCCCGGCGCGGCCGAGGTGACCGACGCCGCGCTGAATCTGATCCAGGGGCGCGACCAGCCGTTCATGTTGTTCGCGCATTACTTCGACGCCCACGCGCCCTACTTCCCTCCGCCGCCCTACGACGCGCTGTTCGACGCGGATTACCAAGGCGAGATCAACGGCAGCGTGGAACAGTTGCAGCGTTCAGACCTCGGGCCGCGTGACGTCGAACATTTGATCGCGCTCTACGACGCCGAGATCCGCCTGCTCGACGACGAGGTCGGCCGATTGCTCGAGGCGCTGTTCGCGCGACCCGACGCCGATCGCACCTTGGTCGTACTGCTGGCCGACCACGGCGAGGCGTTCGGCGAGCACGGCTCATTCGAGCATCACACCCTGCACGACGAGGTGCTGCACGTGCCGCTGATCATCTGGCCACCGCACAGCGCTCCGATCGACACCACACCGCGCCGCGTGGATCATGCGGTGGGCACGGTCAACCTGGCGCAGACAGTGGCGGGCTGGGCCGGACCCACGATGCCCGCGGGACAGGGGCGCGACCTGAGCCCGCTGCTCGGATCATCGGCCGCACAGAGCGTCTGGCCGATCTTCGCCGAGGAGTCGGCCGCGGTCGACCGCCAGGGGTTGGCCGAGCGCGCGGTGCGCTACCAGGGGGTCAAACTGATCGAGCACGGCGAGGACTGCGAGCTGTACCGGCTCGAGCTCGACCCGTTGGAGCAGCACAACCGCTGCGCCGACGACGAAGTGTTCGCGGAGTATAGGCAGATGCTGGCCGACGCCCAAACCGTACATAGCCTGGCGCGCGACGAGCTGCTGCAACAGGGGCTGCTCTCCGACGCGCAGTTCCAGCCCGACCAGCGAGCCCAAGAGCGGCTCAAGGCTTTGGGTTATCTGCAATGACCGAAGCGCAGCCGACCCAGAGCGGACGCCGCAAGTTCGGCCTGCGCGAGCTGTGCAACCTGCTGGTGGCGCTGCTGGCGCTGGCCCTGCTGACAATCTACGCCCGGCGCTTCGATTTGAGCCTCGAGGCGGTGCGGACCCACGCCGCGTTGATCGGACCGGTGCGCAGTTTCGTTTTCATTTCCCTGCTCTACGGCCTGATCAGCACCGCGCCGATTCCCGGCCGCGACCTGTTTAAAATCGCCGCCGCGGTGATCTTCGGCTGGCTGTGGTCGACCCTGGCGATCTGGATCGGCGAGATGGTCTCGGCCCTGGCCTCGTTCTGGCTGGCGCGAATCGGCGGGCGGTCGGCTGTGGGCTGGATCCTCGGGACGCGGGCCGACACCATCGACCGCATGGCGATCAAGTTCAGCCCGTGGGCGGTCTTCGTGGCGCGCCTGCTGCCGATCACCCCCTATCGCTACTTCAACCTGGCCTGCGGCCTGACCGCCATGCCCTTTGGCAACTACCTGGTCGGCTCAATTCCCGGCACATTGCTGCGAACGGCTTTTTTTCAGTATTTACTTGTGCTTGGCGGCGCTTGGCTGATCTCGGAGAACGTGGGCCTGGGCACGGTCTTCGCCGTGGGCATGGTGCTGGCCGTGCTGCTGGTGGGCGGCTGGGGACTGTGGATGCGCCGCCGGATGAAACGCGATCAAGCCTGAAGAATAATCTCGTTTTTGACGACTGAGTCGCGCCCTGCGATTAGCCCGGATTATTCATGAGGGTTCGTCCGCGAGGGGCACAAGGCGCCGCAAATGCAAGGAAGCCGGGGCGATCATCCGCAGGCGTACCCGCTGCGGTACGTTGAGGACGGATCGTCACAGATGACGCAGTAGTTGCGGATGAATTGTGCGCCGCAGTAGAAGCCTAATGAATAGTCCGGGCTAGGCCCGGCAACCCCTTTGCGGCCAGGGTGTTTTGTGGTAAAAGTGTGCGCTCCGCGAGTCCGTGAATGGGCCGGGCTGTGGGCGAGCCTACTCGAATTGCCAGACAACGACTCCGCGAAAGACCGGCGTCCATAATAAGTAAGGTACGCGAGGACCGCAGATGGCGACCGTACTAGCCGTGACCAACCAGAAAGGTGGCGTGGGTAAAACCACGACATCGATCAATCTGGCTGCGGCCCTGGCCCTGGGCGGACGCTCTTGTTTACTGATCGACCTGGACCCCCAAGGCAACGCCAGTTCGGGAGTCGGAGTGCCGCCGGACCAGCGCGAGCTCGACATCTACCGCGCGCTGTTGGGCGAGATCGAGCTCGAGCAGGCGGTTCACGAGACCGCGATCACCAATCTGCACCTGGTTCCCGCCTCTTCCGAGCTGATCGGCGCCGAAGTCGAGCTGGTCGGGATCTACGAGCGCAACCGCAAACTGCTCTCGATCCTCGAGCCGCTGCTTAAGCGCTACGAATACGTGCTGATCGACTGTCCGCCCTCTTTGGGACTGCTGACGGTCAACGCCCTGGTGGCGGCCCAGGGGGTGCTGATCCCGCTACAGGCCGAATACTACGCCATGGAGGGGCTCTCGCAGCTGACGCACACCATCGACGTGGTGCGCACCGGGCTCAACCCCGGTCTCGAAATCAGCGGGATCGTAATCACGCTGTTCGATACCCGCAACACGATCTGCCACCAGGTCGAGGCCGAGGTGCGACGCTACTTCGACCAAGCCGTGATGCAGACTAAAATCCCGCGCAACGTGCGGTTGGCCGAGGCGCCCAGCCACGGCCTGCCGATTTTTCTCTACGACGTTAAATGCAGCGGCGCGGCAGCCTACCTCGAGCTCAGCCGCGAGCTGGTGCGGCGCACGCGGCGTCCGGCAGCCAAGGCGCGGACCGGCGGCGCGGCAACCGATTCGGCGGCCCTGGCCGCGGGCGAGGCCGGCCGATGAGCGCCAAGCGCAGCGGACTGGGGCGCGGGCTCGATGCTCTGCTCGGGACGCAGTCCAAAGCCTCTCCGGAGTCCGGCGGCATCGAACGCGAGATCGCCAACGGCGGCCAGGGCGTGGTGCTCTGGGTCCCCGTGGACCGGCTGACGCGCGGCTCGAGTCAGCCGCGCCACGAGATCGACCCCGAGGGGATCAAACAGTTGTCGCAGTCGATCTCGTCCGAGGGAGTGCTCTCGCCGTTGATCGTGCGCAAGCATCCTGAAAAAAAAAGCTATTTCGAGATCATCGCCGGCGAACGACGCTGGCGCGCGGCGCGACTGGCCGGACTTGAGCAAGTGCCGGTATTGGTACGCGACGTAGAGGATCGGACCGCGATGGTGCTCTCGCTGGTGGAGAACATCCAGCGCGAGGACCTGAGCGTACTGGAGCAGGCCGAGGCCTATAAGCGCCTGGCCCAGACCCTCGAACTTAGCCAGGAGGAGCTGGCCGCGCGGGTGGGCAAGCAGCGCTCGAGCGTGACCAACATCATGCGGCTGCTCAAGCTGCCCGCGCCGGTGCGCGCCGAACTGCAGGCCGGCCGGATCGAGATGGGACACGCCCGCGCGATCCTCGGGCTGGAGAGCGCCGAGCAGATGGTGGGCGCTACAGGCAAGGTCGTGCGCCAAGGTTTGAGCGTGCGTCAGACCGAAGCGTTGGTGCGTAGGTTGCGCAGCGGCGCCGGTCGTAGTAAAAAGTCACGCAAATCCGAGCATGCGCCCTACCCGGAGCTGGCCGAGCAGCTGCGAAGGAAGCTCGGGACCAAGATAGTTTTCAACGGTTCGGAAAAGCGGGGTCGGCTGGAGATCCACTATTTTTCCCAAGAGGAATTGGAGCGGATCATTGATTTTATCGACCCTTAACATTAAATTCCTTCTTCCGATTGGGGGATAGGGATGATTACACGGCGGGACAGAGAACAAAGGGAGTTCACAGCCTCGGCAGTGGACGCTAAGTTCGACGACCCTGCACACGGGGGAAGGATGATGGAAGCCCCTACCGATATGAATGCCTTCATCGGCAAGGGAAGTGAGTTCGTAGGTAAACTTACTTTCGAGGGAACGGTTCGCATCGACGGCAAAGTCGAGGGCGAAATCTTCAGCAAGGGCACCCTTGTCATCGGCGAGGGAGCGCAGATCAAGGCCAAGGTCAACGTCGACACGGTGATCATCTCCGGAACGATCACCGGAAACGTCGTGGCCAAAAAGCTGATCGAGATGCGCAGCCCGGGCCACCTGTACGGCAACATCCGTACCCCGGCCCTGCAGATCGAGAAGGGCGTCACCTTCGAGGGCTCCTGCAAGATGGAGAACTTCGACAAGCTCGAAGAGAGCGAGCCTGCTCGGGACAAGAACATCAAAATGTTCCCCGAGGAGCCGATCATGAAGCCCAAGGGAGACGCTGACGGGGAATAGGCCCGGTCGGTAGCTTTAATAATCGAAGATTCTGAATCGAAGAATGGAATAAGGGTGAATCTGCGCCTACGATTTTGCATCGCGCTGCTCGCGTCACTGGTCGTGTTCACCGGCGCTGTCGCGCTTTCCCAGAACGAGCATCCCCAGGCCGAACAGTCGCAAACGCCCGCGGACCCGCAGGCCGCGCCCGAGGCTGTTGCGCCGACCGTAGTGGACCAACAACAGCAGCCCGCCCAAGAGCTTGAACCGATCGAAGACCAAGGCGCAGTCGCCGAGTCCGCGACGCACCAGACCCCGGCCCAAGAGAGTCCGCTCGAGATCGAGCAGCTGCGTCTGATGCAGGCCGCCGACCACGAGGCCGCCGCGCAACAAGATCTGGAGCACGAGACTGAACACGGCGAGCAGGCAGTCGCCCACGGGCTGACGATCGGCAAGGACCTGCCGCTGTGGACCTGCATCCCGTTCGCCGGGATTCTGCTGAGCATCGCGCTGTTCCCGCTGTTCGCCCCGCGCTTCTGGCACGAGCACTACGCCAAGGTCTCGGCCTTCTGGGCGGTAGTGTTCGCCGCGCCATTCCTGGCGGGCTACGGCTCCCATGCGGTCTACGCGATCATCCACATCTACCTGATCGACTACATCCCGTTCATCATTCTGCTCTGGGCGCTGTACACCGTGGCCGGCGGGATGATCGTGCGCGGTACCTTGCGCGGTACTCCGCTGCTGAACCTGCTGCTGATCCTGATCGGCACGGCACTGGCCAGCTGGGTGGGCACCACCGGAGCGGCAATGCTGATGATCAGGCCGCTTCTACGGGCCAACGAGAAACGCAGGCACAAAGTTCACATCATCGTGTTCTTCATCTTCCTGGTGGCCAATATCGGCGGCTCGCTTACACCGCTGGGCGACCCGCCGCTGTTCCTGGGTTTCCTGCACCGCGTGCCGTTCTTCTGGACGATGAACCTGATCAAGCCCATGGCCTTCGTGGCCGTGACCCTGCTGGCGGTGTTCTTCGCCATGGACAGCTACTACTTCCGCAAAGAGGATAAATCGCAGCTGATCGACGATGAGCCGCACGAGCCTATCAAGGTCGAGGGGCTGCACAACATCCTGTTCCTGATCGGAATCATCTGCGCGGTGCTCGCCAGCGGGGTCTACTACGACCGGCTGGGCGATATCGCGCTGCTCACTGTAAACGACTCGGGACACGATGTGACGCTGCACATGCCGTGGGTCAACCCGCTGCGCGACGGCACGCTGGTGCTGATGGGCCTGCTCTCGCTTTGGACCACGCGCAAACAGCTGCGGACCGACAACGGATTCACCTGGCACGCGATCCAAGAGGTGGCCTACCTCTTTGCCGGGATCTTCATGACGATCATCCCGGCCCTCGAAATCCTGCACGCGGGCGAGAACGGCGCGTTCGCGTTCCTGATCCGCGCGGTCAAGCAACCGGTCCACTACTTCTGGGCCACCGGCGTGCTCTCGAGTTTCTTGGACAACGCGCCGACCTACCTGACGTTCTTCAACACCTCGCTGGGCAGCTTCTACGCCGGAATGCCCGAGGCCCAGAGCGTACCGCTGCTGATCGCCAACTACCCGCAATACCTGTTGGCGATCTCGTGCGGCGCGGTGTTCATGGGGGCCAACACCTATATCGGCAACGCGCCGAACTTCATGGTCAAGTCGATCGCCGAGGAGGCCGGGATCAAGATGCCCAGCTTCTTCGGTTACATGTTCCGCTACTCGATCCCGATCCTGGTCACCCTGTTCGTGCTGGTGACCTTAATCTTCTTTTAGCCTGGGGAACGACATGACAGAGCCATACGTTCACGTCGTGTTCAGCGGTCCGGATGAACTGGTGCGCGGCTTCGTCCTGGGAGTGGCTGCCGCCCAGGACAGCCGGCCGGTGGTCTTCGCCCACGAGGCGGGCCTGCGCGAGGCCGGATTTGCCCGACGTTTCGCCGAGCTGCTGCACCTGACCACCGAGCAGACCGAGGTCTTGATTCCCGAGGTGCTGCTGGACAAACTGCGCCAGGCAATCGAGCAGCAGGGCCGGAGCATCGGCGTCGATCTGGTGAAGATGCAGCGGATCGATTCGGCGCGGTTCAAGTTCAAATGCGAGGTCTTCAACCGCGACGAGGCGGACCAGATCCGCCAGATCCTAAACAGCGATCACCCGGGTGTCGAGCTGCGCGATCTGGAGCAGCACGAGTCGGAACATCCCGAGGCCAAGGGCTCGGAGCTCTACGCCCCGGCTCATGAATATGTTTTTAACGGTTCGGGCAAGGTCGTGGGGACCGTAGGCGCGGTGTGCTTCGTGCACGAAGCCCTGGCCTCGCATCCCCAGGCCCAAGTCGAACCGATCGATCTGAAGTTGGAGTAAGCCAATGCTGTCGTTAAACGCAACCTTCCTGTATCAGGCGGTATTGTTCATCACGCTGCTGATCCTGATGAACAAGCTGCTGTTCAAGCCGATGCTCGAGCTGATAAGTCGGCGCGAGCAGGCCCAGGACGAGCCGCTGGAGCAGGCCCAAAAGTACAAGACGGTTGCCGAGGAGTTCGAATCGCAGGTGCGCGGCAAGCTGCTGGAGATCAAGCAGCAGGCCGACAAGCTGCAAACCGAGCTGACCCGCGAGGCCTCGGGACAGGCGCTGGCCAGGATGTCGCAGGCCCGCACCGAGGCGGAGCAGATCATGGAACAAGCACGCCTCAAGATCCAACAGGCCGAACAGCAGGCCCGGTCGGCTCTGGACGCCCAGGCCGGTTCGCTGGCCGATCGGATCGTGGCGCAGATACTGGGGTAGTTCCCCCCGAACCAGGAGGCGAGACACCTTGATTCCACACACAACGAAAACGCCGGCCCTGACGCTGCTGGCGCTGCTGATCGCGGTCGTGGCACTCGCCGCCGCGGCTGTGGCTCAGGACGCGCCGGATCAGGTCGCGGACTCCGCAGTCGAGGCTGCGTTGCCGCCGCAGGGACCGCAAGACGCGCAGCAGCCCGCAGCCGAGCTCGAATCGCCCGCGGCTTTGCCCACGGATGCGACCGAGCTTACCGATCCGACGCCGCAGCTTGATCCGCCCGAGGCGGAACAGCACGACACGGCTTTAACCGAGCCGCACGCGGCCCAGGCCGAGCATCCGGCCCAGAGCGAGGGCGAGCACGCCGCGGCCGCCGAGCACGGCTCGGGGCACGGCCTGGCCCGGATCTCCTACATCCACTTCGCCACCGGCGTGTTGAGCCTGGCGATCTTTCTCTGGATCCTGATCCACTTCGCGCGCAAGCCGCTGTCGCAGTATCTGATCGACCGCAGCGAGGCCGTGGTCCAGGCGATCGCCGACGCCAATCGGGCGCGCGACGAGGCGCTGGAGCTGCAGGAGCAGTGGCGCAAGCGGATCGAGGGACTTGAGGCCGAGAGCGAGCAACTGCTGGCCGGAGCGCAACGCCGGGCCGAGGAAGACAAACAGCGAATCCTTGACGAGGCCGGACGCACGGCGACCAAAGCCGTGGACGACGCCCGCGCGGTGATCGAGCACGAGACCGCCCAAGCCCTCGAGCGGCTGCAGGGCGACCTGGCCGAGCAGGCGCTGGCGCTGGCAGTCGAGCGGATCAAGGGCCGTCTGGACGAGCAAGAGCGCGAGCGCTTCGTCGATGGCGCCATCGCACAGATCGAGAGTAAGTCATGAAGGGCACAATAGTCGCACGCAGGTACGCCAGGGCGTTGTTCAACATCGGTCTGGACGACGGTCGGATCGAGGACTACCGCCAGGCGCTCAACGAGCTGGCCGCACTGTTCCGCGAAGATCATCGGATCTCCGAGGTGCTGGACAACCCGATGTACGATAAATCGTTCCGCGATCAGCTGATCGAACGGCTAGTTTCCTCGATCAACCCGGAGTGGACCGAGTTCGCCAATTTCCTCAGGCTGCTCTACGACAAGCGTCGCCTGGGGATCATCGGAGACATCGCCGATTCTTTCCAGGAGCTGGCAGACCGCGAGGCCGGCCGGCTGGCCGCTGATGTAATCAGCGCCACAGCGCTCGACGACAAAACAGTCGAGCGGATCGGCGAGGCGCTCTCAACCAAGCTAGGCAACAAAGTTCAGGTGAAGGTCGCGATCGACGCTTCCCTGCTCGCCGGTTTTCGCGCCCAAATCGGATCGTTGGTGATCGACGGCAGCGTGGCCGGACAGATAAACCGCCTAAGGGATACCCTGACGCAGGGCAATAGCTGAGGTGATGAGTCGATGCAGATAAAAGCAGAAGAGATCAGTCAAATTCTGGAGAAGCAGATCCGCGAGTACAAACGCGAGATCGAGGTCAACGAGGTGGGCATCGTGCTCTCCGTGGGCGACGGCATCGCCAGGCTTTACGGCCTGGAGGATGTCATGGCCGGCGAGCTGATCGAGTTCCCGCACAAGATCACGGGCATGGCGCTGAACCTCGAGGAGGACAACGTCGGAGCCGTGATCTTCGGCGAGGTCCACGAGATCAAAGAGGGCGACGTGGCGCGCCGCACGGGCAACATCGTGCGCGTTCCGGTGGGCGATGCGCTGATCGGCCGCGTGGTCGACGCCCTGGGCGCCCCGATCGACGGCAAGGGTCCGTTGCAGACCGACGAGTTCCGGATAGTCGACATCAAGGCCCCGGGCATCGTCAAGCGCCAGCCGGTCAAGGAGCCGTTGCAAACCGGCCTGAAGGCGATCGACTCGATGATCCCCATCGGCCGCGGTCAGCGCGAGCTGATCATCGGCGACCGTCAGACCGGCAAGACCGCCCTGGCGATCGACACGATCATCAACCAAAAGAACACCGACGTTTACTGCATCTACGTGGGCATCGGGCAGAAGCGCTCGACGATCGCCCAGGTGGTCGACCGGCTGACCAAAGAGGGCGCGATGGAATACACCACGATCGTCGCCGCCACCGCCTCGGAGCCCGCGCCGCTGCAGTTCATCGCGCCGTTCAGCGGCTGCGCCATCGGCGAGTTCTTCCGCGACAACGGCAGGCACGCGCTGCTGATCTACGACGATCTAAGCAAGCAGGCCACGGCCTACCGCCAGCTGAGCCTGCTGCTGCGCCGCCCGCCGGGACGCGAGGCCTACCCCGGCGATGTGTTCTACCTGCACAGCCGGTTGCTCGAGCGCGCGGCCAAGATGTCCGACGAAGAGGGCGGCGGTTCGCTGACCGCGTTGCCGATCATCGAGACCCAGGCCGGCGACATCTCGGCCTACATTCCGACCAACGTGATTTCGATCACCGACGGTCAGATCTTCCTCGAGACCGACCTGTTCAACTCCGGCATCCGTCCGGCGGTCAACGTCGGCCTGTCGGTCAGCCGCGTGGGCGGCAACGCCCAGATCAAGGCAATGAAGCAGGTCGCGGGCAAGATGCGCCTCGAACTGGCGCAGTACCGCGAGATGGCGGCCTTCGCCCAGTTCGGCTCCGACCTGGACAAGGCGACGATGGCCCAGCTCGAACGCGGCGAGCGGCTGACCGAGCTGCTCAAGCAGCCGCAGTACTCGCCGCTGAGCGTCGCGCGCCAGGTGCTGCTGATCTACACCGGCACCCGCGGCTGGATCGACGACTACGCGGTCGCGGAACTTGGTCGCTACGAGCGCGAGATGTTCTCTTTCATTGAGGACAAGCATGCCGACCTGTTCACCGACATCGAGGAGCGCAAGGTGATCGACGACGACCTGACCGAGCGCATCGATCGGGCGCTGGAGGAATTCAAGCTGGTGTTCGAGGCCGGCAGGGAGGCGTAATCAATGGCCAATTTGAGGCACATTCGTAAGCGCATCTCTTCGGTCAAGAGTACGCAGCAGATCACGCGCGCGATGAAGATGGTCGCCGCGGCCAAGCTGCGCTCGGCCGAAATGCGCCTCAAGGCCGCACGGCCCTACGCCTGGTCCCTGGACGAGATGATCCGCGACCTGCTCAAGCGCACCGGCACCGAGGGGCAGCCGCTGCTCAAGGGCCGCGAACAGACGCGCAAGGTCGAGCTGGTGGTGGTCACCTCCGACCGCGGGCTGTGCGGAGCGTTCAACTCCAGCATCCTGCGCCAGGCCGACGGCTGGCTGCGCGAGAACGCGGACAAGTACGAGCAGGTGACGATCTCGGCCATCGGCCGCAAGGCCCGCGACCACTTCAAGCACCGCAACTACGAGGTGCGCGACGAGCTGGTCAACGCCCTGGGCAACTTCGACTTCAGCCTGGCCCGTCGCAAGGGGCGCGAGCTGATCGAGCTGTTCATGTCGACCAAGGCCGACACGATCTACCTGACCTACAACGAGTTCGTTACGGCGGTTTCCCAAAAGGTGGTTACGCGCAAGCTGATCCCCTGCGGCTTCGGCGATATCGTGGATGAGGCCGACGAACAGCTCCCCGAGCGCGAGACCTACGTCGACTACCGCTACGAGCCCAGCCGTCCGGAAGTGCTCAGCGAACTGCTGCCGCTGCATATCGACTTCCAACTCTACCGCGCGTTTCTCGAGAGCTTCGCTGCCGAGATGGGCGCGCGGATGAGCTCAATGGAGTCCGCGACGAACAACGCCGTTGAGATGATCGGCCGCCTGACGCTGCAGTACAACCGCGCGCGTCAGGACGCGATCACCAGCGAGCTGCTCGAGATTATCAACGGGGCCGAGGCCCTGAAGGGTTAAGAATGGAGAGCCTGCCAATGCAAGAGAAAAACATCGGCCGTGTAGTCCAGATCATCGGAGCCGTGGTCGACATCAAGTTCAACCGCGACAACATGCCCATGATCTACAACGCAATCAAGCTGAGCAACAAGTCGATCAGCGACAAGGAATGGAACCTGATCGTCGAGGTCGCGCAGCACCTGGGCGAGGGCGTGGTGCGTTGCGTGGCGATGGACACCACCGACGGACTGGTCCGCGGGCAGCAGGCCTGGGACACCGGCCAGCCGATCTCGGTCCCCGTGGGGCGTTCGACCCTGGGCCGGATCATCAACGTAGTCGGCCAGCCCGTGGACGAGATGGGTCCGATCACCAGCGAGACCTACTACCCGATCCACCGCGAGCCCCCGACCCTGCTGGACCAGGACGTCAACACCGAGGTGCTCGAGACCGGCATCAAGGTCGTCGACATGATCGCCCCCTACTCCAAGGGCGGCAAGGTCGGCCTGTTCGGCGGCGCCGGCGTGGGCAAGACGGTCGTGATCATGGAGCTGATCCACAACATCGCCACCAAGCACGGCGGCTTCTCGGTCTTCGGCGGCGTGGGCGAGCGCACCCGCGAGGGGAACGACCTGTGGCTGGAGATGAAGCAGTCCGGCGTGCTGGACAAGACCTGCCTGGTCTACGGCCAGATGAACGAGCCTCCGGGCGCCCGTTCGCGAGTCGGCCTGACCGCGCTGACCGCGGCCGAGTACTTCCGCGACGAGGAAGGCCAGGACGTGCTGCTGTTCATCGACAACATCTTCCGTTTCACCCAGGCCGGCTCCGAGGTCTCGGCGCTGCTGGGACGCATCCCCAGCGCGGTGGGCTACCAGCCGACCCTGGGCACCGACCTTGGCGAACTGCAGGAGCGGATCACCTCGACCAAAAAGGGCTCGATCACCTCGGTACAGGCGATCTACGTGCCCGCCGACGACCTTACCGACCCGGCGCCGGCCACGACCTTCTCCCATCTCGACGCCACCACGGTGCTCTCGCGCCAGATCGTCGAGCTCGGGATCTACCCCGCGGTCGACCCGCTGGATTCCACCAGCCGAATCCTCAACGCCGAGATCCTGGGCCAAGAGCATTACTCAATCGCCCGCGAGGTGCAGCGGATCCTGCAGAAGTACAAAGACCTGCAGGACATCATCGCGATCCTGGGCATGGACGAGCTGTCCGAAGAGGACAAGCAGATCGTCAGCCGCGCGCGCAAGATCCAGCGCTTCCTCAGCCAGCCGTTCTTCGTGGCCGAGGAGTTCACCGGCACCAAGGGCCGTTACGTCTCGATCAACGACACCATCTCCGGGTTCAAGGAGATCATCGCCGGCCAAATGGACGAGCTGCCCGAGCAGGCGTTCTTCATGGTCGGCACCATCGACGAGGCCGTGGATCGCGCCAAGGAGATGGGCTACTAGCGGGAGACCGAGATGTCGCAGAAGGAAGAAGTCGTATACAAACTGCCCAGCCGCATGCGGCTGGAGTTCATCACCCCCCTCCGGGTGATCTACGAGGGGCCGGCCGACTCGATCAACCTTCCGGGCAGCATGGGCTACATCGGCCTGCTGCCCGGCCACGATCCGCTGATGACCACCCTGGGCGTGGGCCCGGTCAAACTGACGGTCAAGGGCGAGGAGCAGTCGTTCTACTGTGGCGGCGGGTTCATGGAGGTCAACGACGAGCTGGTGCGGATGCTGGTCGAGGTGGCCGAGAAGCCCACCGAGATCGACGTCGATCGCGCCGAGCAGGCGCGCAAGCGGGCCGAGGAGCGGCTGCTGCGCAGCTTGCAGTCCGAGTCCGACATCGACTTCATGCGCGCCGCCACCGCGTTGCAACGCGCGCTGACGCGCATCGAGCTGTCCAGGAAATAGTAGTAGCAGCAGCAGCAGAGATCGTCATCCACCCAGGGGGCCCGCGGGCCCCCTGT
Source organism: Candidatus Alcyoniella australis (assembly GCA_030765605.1). Taxonomy (NCBI): domain Bacteria; phylum Candidatus Lernaellota; class Candidatus Lernaellaia; order Candidatus Lernaellales; family Candidatus Alcyoniellaceae; genus Candidatus Alcyoniella; species Candidatus Alcyoniella australis. Next base: position 11,482 of record JAVCCG010000118.1, on the reverse strand, counting down.
TTTGCATCGGCTTTGCCCTGCACGGCGCAGGGGCTAAGATACGCTGTTGAAATGGCATCATCGGAGGAAAAATGAGGCGACGTTCGGCGATCGCGCTTATGTTGTGTACCGTGCTCCTGCTGGTCAGTGGCTGCTCCAACGATTCCCAGCGGATCTGCAAGGCCTTCGACGACGGCCAATACAAAACCGTGCGCCAAGCCTCCCAGGCGATGGCCCAGCTCGGTCCCGACAACGTGAACCAGATGGCCGGGGTCCTGTTCAACGACCAGAACACCAAGCACATGCAGATCGCGGCCTATGCCCTGGAACAGCTCGAGCTCGACGCCCTGCCCGCGCTGGACGCGCTGATCTTCGCCGCCTCAAATCCCGACTCGCGTGTCCGGCGTCAGGCGATCGAGGCCATCGGCGCGATCGGACCCCAGGCCGATCCGGCGCTGGGAGTGCTGCGCGACTCGACGCGCGACGAGGAATACAAGGTGCGCATCGCCGCGGCCAAGGCGATCGGTCTGCTCGGCCCCGCGGGCAGGCCGGCGATCGCCGATCTGGTGGCGATGCTCGACAATCCCGTGCGCAGCACCGGCCGCGTGACAGTCGAGGCCCTACGCAAGGTCGGGGCCCAGCCCGAGGACGTGCTGCCCGAGATCAGCTTTCGCCTAGACGATCCCGAGCCCAAGGTACGGGCCGCGTCCCTGGACGCCCTGGCCGCCTTTGGCAAGGACCGCCCCGAGCTCCTGGCCAAGGTTCGCGAGTTGGCCCTGGACGAGAACGCCGCGGTCCGCTCCAAAGCGGTGCGCACCCACGAGCGGCTCGGCGGAAATCCCGCGGATTTGGTCCAGCAGCTGATCCCCGCATTGTCCGACGAGAACGCCAAGCTGCGCCTGGCGGCGTGCAATTCGCTGCGCTACGTCGGCAGAGAAGCCAAGCCCGCCCTGGAGCGCCTGCGCGAACTGAAAAACGATCCCGACCGCAAGGTCGCACGCGAGGCGATTGCGGTCCTGCGGGCGATCGAGATCGACGTGCCGCCCCCCGCGCTGTCGATCCGCATGGGGACCATCGAAGGTGTCGACGCGCGTAACGCCCGCCTTACCCTGCGCAACGCCGAGGAACGTCTGACCGAATGCGTACGCTCGGGCGAGGTCAAACAGCAGTGCGACATTAAGCTCGAGATCTCGGCCGGCGGCGACGTGGAGCGTGTAACCTTCGTCCCGCAGATCACCCAGAGCAAGCTGCGCTCCTGCCTCGAGGAGGCGTTTTTCAAGATCGACTTCGGCGACAGTTCGGGCAAGGGCGAGCTCAACGCGGTGCTCTACATCAATCTCAAACCGCATGGCTCGCCGCTGGTGCACATCCCCGACCTGGGAAGAACCAACGGCGATAAACCCGACAGCAGCCCGCTGGAACTGCTGCAGGGGCTGGTAGATCGCGGGAGCGACGAGCCCGAGGCGAACACGGGCGCCCCTGACGAGGATGAAGACGAGCAATAATCCCCCAATCGCCCTGGCCGTGGCCGGGCTCGACCCCAGCGGCGGGGCAGGTCTGGCCGCCGACCTCTCCGCCTTCGCCGCCCGCGGGGTCTGGGGCTGCGCCGTGGCCACCGCCGCCACTGTGCAGACCACGGCCGGAGTGACGCGCTACGCGTTGCTGGACCCGAGCCTGGTGCGCGAGCAGATCGAGCGCCTGGCCCACGACATGCCTCCCCACGCAATCAAGCTCGGCATGCTCGGCTCGGCCCAGATGGCTCACGGCGTGGCCGCGGCCCTCGACCATCTGGCCGACGCGTTGCTGGTGATCGACCCGGTGCTGCGCGCCTGGGACGGCACAGAGCTCTATGCGGCTGCTGCCCGCGACGTGCTGCAAAACGAGTTGCTGCCGCGCGCAACGCTGATCGCGCCCAACGCGCCCGAGGCCGCAGTGCTGTGCGGCGTTGAGGTCCACGACCTGGACGGCGCACGCCGCGCCGCGCACGTGCTGCTGCAACGCGGGGCGCGCGCAGTGCTGATCAAGGGCGGACACCTGAACTGCGACGCCAATACGGTGGTCGACCTGCTGGTCGGGCCCGCGGGCGAAATCAAATTCGAGCGGCCGCGCATCGCGGGGGCCGACCCCCACGGCACCGGCTGCCTGCTCACAAGCCTGATCGCCGCCGGCCTGGCCCGCGGTGAGGATCTGCCGCAGGCGATCGGCGCGGCCACAGGGCTGCTCGACGCGGCCCGGCTGCGCCCGCTTAAGCTCGGTGCGGGCAAGCCGCTTTTAAGCCTACTGCCGTTGCGCGACGCGGCGCCGGATGGGGACCCTTGATGAGCCGCCGCGCCTCTGCCCTGCTGGTCGCGGCCCTGGCAGCGTCGTGCCTGCTTGCTGCCTGCGAATACGATTACAACGGCGGGGGGCAGACGGACGACCATGACGATTACACGCCGCCCGACGGAAGCGTGGACGGCGCGTGCGATGTGCATCAGGGCGATCGTTGGGACGAGATCACCATCACATCCGTGTCCGGGAACTTCGCCCACGCCGGCGAGAACAGCGAGGTCGAGGTCAGCGGCGAGTACGTGCTTCACAGTCGCGACAACGCGCTGATCCACCCATTATCCTGCTCCTCGTCCTCCGAAGTCGTCCCGGCGCTGGCGGAAAGGGGCTCCGGTCAATTCTGCGCGAGTTACACGATCCACCAAATCGACGACCCGCAGCAGGCGCATGGCTGCCTGCTGGTCCTGGTCTACAGCCTCGAATCCGAGAAACTGATATCATGCCGCTTCGAGATCCCGAGCGAGTAAGTATGGAACAGTCGGCACAAATCACCATCGACCAAGTTGACGGCGAGATCGCCCGCCTGCGAGCGCTGCTCAACGGCCGCGAGGTGCGCAAAGTCAACATCGAGGGCTTCCGCCCCTCGGCGGTGCTGCTGCCGCTGCAAATCATCGACGGCAGGCCGCACCTGCTGTTCACCCAGCGCAGTGGACAGGTCGAGAATCACAAGTACCAGGTGAGCTTCCCCGGCGGCGGCGCCGATCCGGGCGAGAGCATGCTGCAATGCGCATTGCGCGAGACGCACGAGGAGATCGGCGTACCACCCGAGCACGTGCAAGTGCTCGGGCCGCTGGACGAGATCTTCACCATCAGCAGCTATACGGTTGCGCCGTTCGTCGGCGTGATTCCACACCCGTTCGAGTTTAATCTCAGCCAGATCGAGATCGCCGAGATCTTCAGCGTGTCGATCGAGCATTTACTGAAACCGGAGATCTGCAGCGTCCAGATGCACGAGGCGCCATGGGGCAACATCCCGATCTACTACTACCAGAGCGATCGGCACACGATCTGGGGCGCCACCGGACGCATCCTGACCCAGTTTCTCCACTTGGCATACGGCAAGCCGATCGACTGATCGGCCCGAGCACAGAGGAAACGAGATGAACAGAATCCAATCCCTGAACATGATCCTGGTGCTGGCGATCGTTGCGGCTTTGCTCGGCGGCTGCCCGGCCGGGCAGCAGACCGACGCGGGACAGGACGAAGCGCTGAGCACGCCCGAGCCTGCGACTCAGATCTACCGCGACGACAACGGATACATCTCGGTGACGATCAACGCCCCGAGCTACCTCTCCCTTTCGGGCCCCGAGCCGCTGGTGGTCAAGCTGCCGCAGAACGACGTGCTCGCGTGGGAATCGAACCAGGCCAAGCTGACCACGGTCTCGTTCCCGATGATCATCCCGTTTAAGGTGCCCAAGACCGCTCCGGGCGGACCATTCGAATTGACCCTCGGTCTGCGGCTGACCTACTGCAACAAGGCCGACGACATCTGCGTGCTCAAGAACGACGTGGTCAAAGTTCCGCTGGATGTAATGCCCGGAATCAGGCAGCCCGGCGACAAGGACTCGCCGATCGCGCCGGTGGTCTACGAGATCAAGGAACCCGAGAAGAAGCCGGATCAGAACTAAGGCCGGTCGAAATGCGAGCCAGGGTCTGCTTGCCCACCAGGGCCAGGCCGAGCTTGATCTGCCGTCGGCCCTGATTCGGATTGCCCATCTCCTGCAGCAGTCGACCGTATTGGACTCGCAGTCTAGCCGCGTCGGGCTCGATTGCCAGGGCGCTGAGGTAATGCCCGGCCGCCGCCTGCTGGTCTCCGGCGCGGCGTTCGATGGAGGCCAGCAGCGCCTGAGCCGTGGCGAACCGCCGTTGATCGAGCCGCTCGTCAGCTGGCGGAGCGACCATCCGCAGCAGCACCTCGCGCGCCCGCTGCTGCTCCCCGGCGTCGAGCAATCTCCGGGCCGTGTGCAGCGCTACGCGCGGATCGTCGGGGCTCCGTTCGTAGGCTTGGCGCAGCACGGCTGACGCCTCGGCGTCGCGGCCGGATCCGGCCAGCAGCTCAAAGCGCAGCAGCAGCAGCTCGACGTCCATCGAGTCGACCGACAGCCCCTGATCGACCAGCTCCAGCGCCTTGGCGCTCTGGCCCTCGAGCATCGCCAGTCGCGCGGCATTGACGAACGGTGCGGTGTACATCGGCTGGGTAAAGTTGCCGGGGATCGGTTCGGCCATTTCCAATGCCGTTCGGAACCACAGGGTCGCTGTCTCGTCCTGTTCGGCGTTGAGCGCCAGCCGGGCGCGGGCCGTGCAGATCTGGGCCAGCAGCTGTCGGCCCGACCAGTCTCGCGGGTCGCGCTTGATCAGCATCATCGTGGGCAGCAACAGCGTCTTGAACAGCGGATCGTCGCTCTGGGCCAGCAACTGCTGTGAAAATCCCGGCCCCTCGGGCTCGTAGAGCGCAAACGCGCCGGCCGACGAGAACAGCTTGGCGTCGAGCAGCGGCCGACCCTCCAGCGGATAGTCCCAATACAACGGCCGGGTCAGCGCCACGCGCTCGAGGCGTTGAGCCAGGTCGTCCTCGTCGTGCTGCGCCAACGGCTCCATCCCCGGATAGCGCGCGGCCACGTCGTAGGGGTCGGACAGATGAGCGCGGTGCAGGTGAACAACGTCGGGCCGCATGCGCCACACGGTCTGCATGGCAAACAGCGGATAACTCAATCCCGAGTGGTGAGTAACCACCAGCGCCTCGGTCGGCAGACTGCGCATCAGCTCGCGGGCGAAGAAGTCTGTGTTGCGCTCCTTGCTCATGTCGCACAGCGGATAGTGCGCGGCCGCCGGAGCGATCAACGCGGCCAGCGCCGCCAGCACGGTAAACAGCTGCGCGGCCCGTCCCCGCTCAAAGCCCTGTGCGTTTTCACGCCGCACCAGATAAGCAAAGAGCAGCCCCAGCGGCAGCACGCCGACGATCGCCAGCAGGGCGAAGATCGGAATGTAACCAAAGGCCACGTCCCAGGTGCGCGCGAACAGCAGCAGTGTCCCCGCGGACGAGCCGTAGAGCAGCAGCGCCGGCCCGCGCCGCGCCAGGACGATCAACGCGCCGCACAACGCCAGTAGGCTGTAGGGCCAGCCGAACTCGGAAACGACGAATCCGGGAATCAGCGAGAGGTTGCGCAACACCACCGGCCATGGCGCGGGGATCGACAGCGAATCGACGTGGCTTTGGCCCGTAACGTGGATCAGCAGGCCGCGCAGAGTCTCGGGGTTGCCAAAATCGTAGGCCAGGTCGGCCAGCGAACGCAGCGGCAAGTAGAGGTAGACCGAGGCGCCCACGGCAAAGGCCAGCGCCGCGAGCAGCACTGTACGCAGTCGCGGCCCGGGTCGCTCGAACAGGAAGTACAAGGCGAACACCGGCAGGGTCAGGGCCATGTTGATGTGCACGCCGCTGGCCAAGCCCAGCAGCAGCATTGTGGTCTCCGGCCCGCCGGGACGATTGGCGCTACGCGGCCCCGGCCCCAGGGCCAGGGCGATTGCCGCGGCGAGCAGCGCCACCTCCAGCGAGTAGACTTCGGCCACCACGCCCCAGGTCCACAGCGAGAGCGAGAAGACGCACATCGAGGCGGCCAGCAGCGCCGGAATCTCGAGGGTCCAGGCCGGGGCGTCCTGGGGAAGCATGCGCCGCAGCAAGCGTCGTGCGGCCTCGAACAATGCCCAGGCGGCCAGCGCCGCGCCCAGACACGAGAGCAGGTTGACGCGAAAGGCGATTGAGCCCAGCGGCAGCATGGTTGCCAGTTTGCCGAGCATGGCGTAGGCCGGCGATCCGGCGGGGTGGCTGATGTCCATGCCGAAGGCGACCAGCACGAACTCCGGGCAGTCGCGCCAATAGAGCCCCGGCGCGGCAGTCAACAGGTAGACCGCGAAAACCACGGGGACCAGCATCCAGCCCCTGATCCTCACGCCGCCCGTCCCCGGTCCGCGATCAGGCCCGCCAAAAATTCTAGGTTGGCTCGCGCCACGGCCCGGTCGCAGAAGCGCTGTTCAACGCGCTCGTGCCCCGAAGCGGCCAACCGCGATGCCAGGAGCGGCTCGTCCAGTACGCGCTGCAACGCCGCGGCCAACTCCGTGGGCGCGCTGTACGGCACGATCAACCCAGCCTCGCCGATCACGTTGGGGATCTCGCCGCTTTGCGAACCGACCACGGGCACGCCGCAGGCCATCGCCTCGATCAGCACGTGGCCGAACTGCTCCTGCCAACCCGACGCGGGTTGCGATGGCAGGGCCAGCACGTCCAGGGCGGGCAACAGCCCGGCGATCCGCTCATGGGGCACGCTGGGCCTGACGATCAGCCGCTGGCCCACGCCCAACTCGCGAGCGCGGGCCGCGATCCCGGACTCGTCGCCGCGACCGACAAGCAGCAGCCGGGTTTCACCGGGCATGCGCGCCAGCGCCTCGAGCAGGTCGAACACGCCCTTCTCGCGCACCAGCCTGCCGATGAAGCCGATCAGCGGCGCGCCCTGCGACAGATCGTTACGCGCCCGCGCCTGGGCCTTGTCACCAGGCTTGAACAGCGCGCTGTCCACGCCCAGCTGGGGCAGTACCGTTGTCGGCTTCGCGAATCCGCACCCCTGCAACAACCTTTGCGCCTCGGCGTTGCCGCAGATCGCGCCGTCGGATCGACGCAGCACCGCACGCTGAGCCCAGCTCTGGGGCGGACGCAGGCTCCAGGGAACGTTCCACCATGTGAAGAACGCGAACGCCGCGCTCGGCCAAAGCCTACGCGCCAGCCGCAGGGTCTGCCAGCAGGCCAGCGCGCCGGGACCGTGGTCCACGCGCACCGCGTCAAAGCTTTGCTTGGACAGCGCCCGGCCCAATCCGCGCAGCAGATACCAGCCTTCGCGGCCGGAACCAACAGTGGGCAACGCGATGGAGCGCAACGGCGGCTGCGCCGGCTCGTGCTCGAGGGTGAACAGCGGATCGGGCCAACGTCCGGGCGTCGCCACGGTGATCTCGCAGTCGAGCTTTGCCATCGCGCGCAGCACTCCGTGGTTGGCGCGGGTGATGTACGTGTGGCCGACTACCAGTAGCCGCAACTGATCAGAACGCGATTTGGATCTGGGCCTTGACCTCGTCGTTGGCCAGGCCGTCCTGGGTGCCCTGCTCGTCGAGCTGCAGCACCTCGAAGGTCTCCGAGCGATAGATGTAGTTGATGCTGAGCATCGCGTGGTTGCCCTCGATGTAGTAGTTCAGCCCGCCGGTGATCACGGCCAGCTCGTCGTCCTTGCCGCCGTCGTCGCTGTTGCGCGTATCAGGGTCGAACCAGTCGTAGCGCGCGAGAAATTCGACAGGCACGCCGGTAAACGGGTTGAGGTTGTAGCCCACCAATCCGTAGGCGCTGCTCGAGGTGACGTTGGACGGGTCGGCGTCGCCGTCACCGTTCTGCCAGTCGCGCTGATAGAACTCGGCGAACACGCGCAGGCCGAAGTCGGCCACGTACTCCACGCCGCCGCCGAAGATCGCCACGGTATCGTCCTTCTCCTCGAAATCGCCGCCCGAGGTCGCGGCGTCGCTGGCCGCGCGGTTCAGCGGCATGCCGTACCACAGCCCGGCGTGGATCTTCATCCCGCGTAGCGGCGGCTTGCCCGCGATCGAGAGCTGGAAGTCTTTACCCGCGTTATTGTCGCCCAGATCGTCGCCGTTGTCCGCTCCGTTGAACACGCCGACGTCGGCGTCGATGTATTTGGTGCGCACGGCGAACGCCAGGCCGGTCTGCCTCCACGGCGCAAACGATGCGGCCCATCCCGGCGCCTCGGCTCCGGCGAGTACCCCGTAATATCCGGCGTAGGGATTGGAGAGCATCAGCGGATATTCGATCAGGTACAGGTCGGACGCGCTGCGCGACATGAAGATCGTGAAGTTCGGCAGGAAGCGGCCGATGCGGATCGTGGTGTCCGGGATGTAGTGGAACTTCATCTCCGCGTCGAGCAGCCGCGCCTCGTTTGCGAACTCCAGCTGCGCGAAGTAGCCCACGCGGTTGCTGACGATCTGGCCGCCGAAGTTCAGCCGCGCGCGGCGCAGCACGAACTCGTACAGGTCGTAGCGGTCGACTGCCGCGGCCTGCCCGCTGAGAGCCCCCTGCCCCAGGCTCTCGTCGCCGATGTGGTAATCCAGTCCGCCTTGCAGCAGTCCGCCGATACGCAGCGTGCCGATCCCGACATCCACGTAGGCGACGGTCGGTTCCTCCTGCGCCACGGCAACCGATGCCAGCAGCGCCAGCAGCATCAACAAGGCCGTTACGGCCGATACAGCAGCCCTCATCATCCCTCCTGAAACCAATACAATGTCGATCCCGATTATTACACGTTCAACCTTCACCGACCACCAGACAAAACCCCGCAGTGCAAGCCATCAAGTGAATGCGGGCTATAATAAGAGGAACACGCAATGCAACCGGGGACCGATCGTGGAGGAGCTGATCTTCACCGGCTTTGGCAAGGAGGGAATCGAATTCCTCGCCGGGCTGGAGCGCAACAACAACAAGCGCTGGTTCGATAAGCGCAAGCCGATCTACCAGCGCGCGCTGCTCGAGCCGATGCAGGCATTCGTCTACGAGCTGGGACTCAAACTCTCGCGCGACCTGGCGCCGGACCTGGTGTTCGAACCGCGCGTCAACCGCTCGATCTACCGCATCTACCGCGACACACGCTTCGGCGCTGACAAGAGCCCCTACAAGACCCACATGGCGGCGATTCTCTGGGAGGGCTCGGGGGAGAAGTTCTACGTTCCGGACTTCTACTTTCAGTTCGACGCCCACGACGTGCTGCTGGGCGGCGGAGTCTACCGCTTCAGTCCCCAGGGACTGAAGGACTTCCGTGGGGCGCTGGCTGACGACGATCTCGGCCGACGTCTGGACAAGATCGTGACCGCACACAAGTTCCGGCCGTTCCTGCCGCTGCAGGGCGAGCAGCTCAAACGCGTGCCCCCGGGCTATGCTGCGGATCACCCGCGGGCCGAGTTGCTGCGGCACAAGGGGCTGTACGTGATGCAGGAGCGGCCGATCTCGCTGCTTTACACCCGGCGCTGCCTGGACGAGGCCGAACGCATCTACCGCGCAATGGGCGATCTCCACGTCTGGCTGCGCGACGTATTGGGCTGAGCATTGCCTTTGGACCTGTTGAACAGCGCGCTGCGCCTGGCCCCGAGGGCAACGCTGCGCGCGGCCCTGGCCGCCTTGCGCCCGTTGTCGCAAATCGCCGCGCTGCGAGCCTTTCGCGCGATCCCCGACGATCTGCGCTACCCCCTGCCGGGCTACGTGATATTCGAACCGACCCTGCGCTGCGATCTGGATTGCGATTTCTGCTTTCAGCGCGGCATGCACCGCAGTGGCGACGAACTGAGCCTCGAACAAATCGACGAGCTGCTGCAAAGACTCGCACCGCAACGGCTCAAGCTGATCGGCGGCGAGCTGCTGGTGCGCGACGACGCGTTGCGGTTGATAAAGCTGGCCGCGCAGCACTCAAACTCGCTGACGATCACCAGCAACGGCAACCGACTCGACGATCCGACCGCAAAGCTGCTCAGCGGGCTTGCCAATTTGCAGCGGCTGTCGCTGTCCGTTACCCAACGCCAACGGCTGGACGCCCTGGCGCCGCACACACGCGGCATTGCCCGCCGCACGCCGATCATGGCCCAGGCCCTGGTGCGGCCGCAGAGCGTCGAGAGCATCGCGCGGGCCTGCGCCAAGCTGCCCGGCATGGGCATCCGCACCCTGCTGCTGATGCTCGAGATGTGGTCCACGCCCGAACAGGTCGAGCAGTCGCTGGCAACATTGGCCGGCCGCTTCGGCGCGTTCGAGCGCGGGATGCTGCACGTGCGGACTCTGGACCGTGCGCCCTATTCCCTGGCCGAACTCGAGAGCGCCCTGGAGCGAATAGGCCACGCCGCGCGGCGTTCGGGAATGGTCACGCTGCTCGAGCCGCGCTATGGCGCGTCCCGCGTACAACGCCTGCACGAGGCCCAGGAGCCGCCCGCAGCCAAGGTGGTTTGCTCGTACCTGATCGAGCCGGCGCTACGCGTGGACCCGGCGGGCGAGCTGATTTTCTGCGAGCACATCAGGCTGCCCCTGGGCAACCTGCTGGAACACGACCCGCGGCAGTTGTTCAACTCCGAGCCGATGGTCAACCTGCGCCGCCTGCTGCTGGACGGCGATTTCCTGCCGATTTGCCGCAGATGTTGCAAGCTGGTACACCTGCGTTGATGTCGGCTAGCGCGCTTCAGGCGGCCCGATGAGCCGCGATCAACGCAACGCGGCCCTGCCCTGGCTGGCCGTGGTCGCGATCTCCGTGGCCGCCTTCGGCCTGGCGCTGCTCGGTGCCTGGTGGGCCGACTACCCCGGGGCCAAGGCCGAACGTTGGCACCTGCTCAACGTGCTGGCCATCGAATATCAGCTCGAGCAGGCGGCCGGCCCCAGCGACATCGCGCCGATCCTGATCAACAACGAGCGCAAGTTCCCGCCGCTGCTCTATCTCGCGGCCGTTCTGGCGCGACGCATCTCGCCGATCGACGACGACCGGCTCTCGTGCCTGTGCGCGATGCTGCTGTTCTCGCTGGCAATGCACTGTGGATTCTTCCTGCTGCTGCGACAGCGGCTCTCCGCCTGGCTTGCGGTGCTGGGCACGCTGATGCTCGCGGGCAATCACGTGCTGCTCTCGCATTTGCAGGTGTTCAACATGGCCTACCCTTCAGCTGCCACGGCCGTGCTGGCATTGGGTCTGCTGGCGCGCCTCGACGTGTTCCTGCGGATGCGCGACACCTTGATCTTCGGCGCGGTCTGCGCCCTGGGCGCGCTGCTGTACTACACCGTGCCGATCTACGTGGCGCCAGCCGTGCTGTTCGTGCTGATTGCGCGGCTGCGGCGCACGCGCACCGACCGCGGCCGGATCGCGGCGCAGTTCGGCATCTTCTTGTTGATCGGCCTGGCCCTGGCCGGACCCTACTATTTCAGCGAGTCGTTTCTGAGCTGGGGCGATCAACGTCTGGAACGCTTCCAGGAGTACGAGGGGCCGGTCGGCGCACAGATGTCCTCCGCCGGCGCGATGTTCTTCTACTGGCTGGGCCGCTACATCCTGCAGATCGTCGGCGCGCTGTGGATCACGCCGCTGGCGTTGCTGCTGCTGATTATCGGACG